>NZ_JAWDHA010000019.1:0-69009 GCF_034190895.1 Virgibacillus sp. M23
TTCATAGTGAGACCTCTCCTTGGTATTTATTAATTTCGGGGTCAATGCGCATTGACACCCTGTACTATACCAAGGGGGCTCTTTTTTGTTCAACCCTCAAATTTCTTCATTACAGGAATGCTCCTATATCATTTTTTTACATCTTAACATACATACAGTATGTATGTAAACGAGAAATAAAGTGAACCTTCAAAATTAATAAAATACTATTTTTATCCCAATCGGAAGAAAATATAGTACATACTATATGTTAGTAACAGGTCTAACGTATTAATAAACGACGTGCTTTACCTCCGTATCGTTTATCTGATCTAGGTTCTCCTATACCAAGTAAATTTCTCAAATATACTGGATAACATTAAAAGAACGAAAAATTGATGATATCCGTTTTTTTCATTATACTTAGTGGAAATGAAAGGAGATTACAAAATGGAACAAATAAAGCTTAAATCTGACGTTTTTTCTATTTTGAAGGATAAAATTCAACTCATACAAAAGAATGAACGTGCTATATATTTAGTTGGACCAATTCAACTACCTGTAAATCTAGATGGAGAGACAACTGTATTCCAGTGGTATTGCTGGCTAAATTATGATCAAATTACAGAGGACTATGAAGAAATCATTAAAAAATTAGCTTCCTCTAATTTGGCTGACTTCCAACAATCCAGTGTTTTAGTATATGGGGATTTCGCTAATGCTGAAAATGCCTTAATTCGTATGCATTCCATCTGTCATACTGGCGATATTTTTGGAAGCAAACGCTGTGATTGTGGCTTTCAATTAAAGGAATCCATGAAGCGAATTAAAGAAAATGGTGCAGGCGCACTATTCTACTTATCGAACCATGAAGGAAGAGGAATTGGCTTATTTAGTAAAGCAATGGCTTACCTCCTTCAAGAAAACGGCTATGATACCGTTGAAGCCAATGAAGCTCTTGGTTTTGTTAATGACTCTAGAGATTATGATGACGCTATTCTAGTCTTGAAAAAATTACGTAACAAATCAGTTACCTTAATTACAAATAACCCGAAAAAGCTTGAAGCGTTAGAAAAAGCTGGGCTACCAGTCTCAGGGAGAACCCCATTATGGGGTGATGTTTCTGAATACAACCGTAAATACTTACAAACGAAAGTGACAAAGTCAGGGCATTTGCAAGCAGAGGGGAATTGCTTCAATGACTAATCATGAATTTTATATGGATATTGCATTAAACAACGCCCGAGCTACGAAAGGACAAACGGACCCAAACCCTCTAGTGGGGTCCGTCATTGTTAATCATAATCGAATAGTTGGCCTAGGCACGCATTTGCAAGCTGGGGAGCCACATGCGGAAATTCATGCATTGCGAATGGCTGGAGAGCAGGCAAGGGGTGGAACGATTTATGTTACACTTGAACCATGCTCACACCATGGTCGAACAGGTCCTTGTGCCGAAGCAATTGTACAAGCAGGGATTAAAAAGGTTGTTATTGCAACCCTAGATCCAAATCCAATTGTTTCTGGAAATGGAGTTTCTATTTTAAAAAAAGCAGGTATCGAAGTGGAAATCGGTATTCGTGAAGCAGAAGCAATTAAAATGAACGAAGTATTTAATACGTATATTGTACAAAAGAGACCTTTTATTACTTTGAAAACTGGAATCACTTTAGATGGAAAAGTTGCTAGTCATACGCTTAGCAGTAAATGGATTACATCTGAAGAAGCCAGGAAGGATGTTCATCAACTACGAACCGAACATATGGCGATTCTTACAGGAATAAATACCGTATTAAAGGATAATCCCGCGCTAACAGCAAGGATTCCAAATGGTCGTAACCCTCTAAGAATTGTTATGGATTCTTCCTTGAGAATTCCTTTAGATTATCAGATTGTTCAGGATAAGCAGGCAAACACTTGGATTTTTACAACCAAAAATCATGATAGACATAAGCGAAAAGAATTAGAAGGATTTGGTGTTACTGTTATTAACACAGGCGATTCAACCGTTGTTGATCCAGGGAAAGTCATAACATATCTAGGGGAACATGGTATATCATCATTACTAATTGAAGCTGGAGGAGTAATCAATGCCTCCTTTATTGAAAATAGATTGGTAGATAAAACGATTATTTATATGGCTCCAAAATTAATCGGTGGAAAACATGCTCCAACTTTTCTTGAAGGGACTGGCATAGATAAGATGGAACATGCAATTGAACTGAAGGATATAGAAATAACACAGATTGGTAAAGACTTTAAATGGACGGGATATCCTGCCTACAGGGATATGAGGGATGTATAATGAACTTTGGATTTGATATTGATGATACGTTACTTAATTTACGAGAACATGCCTTTAACTTGTATAGAGAGAAATTAAATAAACATGTACCTATTAAGGAATTCTATCGTTTAACCAGGGTAGAAATTCACGAACCTTTTGGACTTACAGATAAAGAAGGAAAAGAATTGTGGAGAAGCTCGTTAGAATCTATTTATTATACGGATTGTCCTATCTTTCCAGGAGCATTAGAAACAGTAAAATGGCTTAAGCGTGAGGGACATGATATATATTATATTACCGCCCGTCCTTCTCAACATGGCGAACGAACAAAAAAATGGTTAAGCGAACGTGATTTCCCTATCGATGATGGTAACTTTTATTATGGAATGAAGGATCATGAAAAAATAACCATCATTAACGAATTAAATCTCGATTACTACGTAGATGACAAGCCAACTGTCCTTAAGACATTGTTAGATAGTGACACAACGCTTCTATTAAAAGATCAGTCCTATAATAGGAATTTTACAGAGGCTATTCGACTATATGATTGGTACGAATTGAAGGAGTTATTGGATACACTACCGTAAATTTATACGAGGTACACTCACTGTCGCTATAACGCTTTTTTACATTGATCGTGATGAAAAAAAATGATAAAATTCATTTAGAAGATTGATCAATAATTAATTATACATTTCGATTACGATATAGCAAACATCGAACTTGTCAGTAAAGAAAGGAGTATGCATATTATGAAGAAAAGATCACTTGAATTTTTATCTTTAGGATATGGATACTCTACTGCTGTTTTTTTCTAAGATACATTTCCTAGGGTGGAGTGTGTCTAAATGCCTTTTAGAGAAAACTGCAGATACTAATAAACATGACGAGGTCGATAAAAATGAAAAATAAAATAACTAGAAAAAACCCAGCAAACATGCCGGAACCAGTCGGTAATTACACTCATATAACCAAAATACCTAGGAACTCGGAACTTTATGTAAGCTCCGGACAGGTCGGAGTAGATCAGAATGGTTCATTCCCAGAAAGTTTGAACGCACAGATTAACAATACATTTCATAACATTAAAACATTACTAGAATCTGAACAGCTAGAAGCAAATAATATTATAAAAGTAAATGTTTGGGCAACTGAAAAAATTGATTGGGATTACCTGTATTCCGAATGGGGAGAATTATTCGGTAACAATTACCCTGCAATGACTATCGGGTACATTACAGAATTAGGTTTGCCAGAAATAAAAATAGAACTAGAAATTTGGGCAGCTAAAGTATAAAAATAACGACACACTTCATTCTTGCGAACCCCCTTTTGAAGAATTATCTCAAAAGAGGGTTCCTTTTATATTAAACTATAAAGGATCATCTCATTAATCATTATTACAAAAGGGTGATCCGAAACTAGTACGAGATACTGCTATAACAAATTCCTCTCTAATTCTTTCATTTCATAGAAGTATCCACGCTTATCCATTAGCTCCGTAAAGGTTCCTTTTTCTACTACTCGTCCTTGATCCATCACAATGATTTGATCCATACGTTCCATACCAGTTAAACGATGACTGATCAAAACAACTGTATCATCTGCTGCTTGTTGAAAAAGGTGGTTATATACAATCTGCTCTGTTACAGCATCAAGTGAAGAAGTAGGTTCATCCAACAACCAAAAACATCCCCTTTTAAGCATTGCTCTTGCAATTGCTAATCGTTGTTTCTCTCCGCCAGATAAATTTTCTCCTTTTTCAAATACATGACTATCTAAATCAAAATGATCTAATTGAACTTTCTTAAGCATGGCATGCATCTCATTCTCTGTTACTCCATCATTCGCTAATTGCAGATTATCTCTAATCGTACCATAAAAGAAATGATTTTCTTGGAGAACGACACTTGCAGCCTCCCAGATACTCTCCTGTTGGATCTGGTCGAAATTCGTATTATTCATGGATAGTTTACCTGTATCTGTCGTGACCAACTTTAATAGTAGCTGTAGTATGGTTGATTTTCCGGAACCACTTGGACCAACTATTGCTGTTTTGGAACCAGCTGAAAGCTGCAAATCTACTTCATGTACAGCTGGTCGCCCTTCATTTAAAAACGTATAGGATACACCTTTCATGTTGATAGTAGGTGCAGTTACGATTTGCTGAAATAAACTTGATTCCACCATTTTTTTATCCTTTTTCTCAACTATAGAAAATAATCGATTCGCTGCTCGTCTACTATCATTAAAATGAATCGGAAATACAGCCATGGGTGATACATCTTCAAATACAGTAATAGAAAGCATAACCAACATAGCTAATAACACACCATCTAACTGTCCTTGCCCAATCAAATAGGCGCCAACAGCCAAAACGCTCCACGTTACCAGTAATGAAACAAAATTATTAATTGACTGATTATACAAGGTGTTAATCCCCTCATGCTCCTGTTCCATGATATAAGTATTAGATGTCTCTAAAAGTTGATTTCGCTTATTATCCATTTGCTGATAAATTTTCAAATCACGAAATCCATACAGAAACTCGGTTACTTCTGTTGATAACTTTGCTCGCTCATCTCGTACTTGGCTGTTGATTGTTTGTTGACGTATAGCAAAAATAGCAGGTATTACAACTGCTGTGAGTAATAGTCCAATGAACAGAATAATGGCTATATGGATAGAGTAAAAGCATGTAAAGAAAATTGTGCTAAGAAACACGAGCCCTAAAACAATTGGTGGGTAGACCACACGCAGGAAGAAATTTTGTAGACTCTCTACATCCCCAACAATTCTTGCCAAAAGATCCCCACTACGATACTTATTAAATATACCCGGTGCTAATGGCTCTAATTTTTGATAAAAAGTCATTCTCAAATTACTAAGCATCGTAAATGTACCCCGATGGGAAACAAACCGTTCTCCATATCTACTGAACGCTCGAATAAAACTAAGCAATTTTACAGAAGCAATCAGAATCATTAACGTATAAAACGGCGGCTGTAATGCTGCTTTTGAAATTAAATATCCGCTAGCCGAGAACAGTAATACCGTAGCTAGACCAGCAATAAACCCTAAAAAAATGGAAAGGAGAATATCTCTTTTTTCCTTCATCATAAGCCTGGTCACAATTACTAGATCTCTCATTCAGCCTTCCCTCCCCGTTGTACAGATACCATTGTTCGGTATCCGGGAACCGTTTGTACTAATTGTTCATGTGTTCCTTCTGCAATAAGCATTCCATCATCAAGAAACAGGATCTTATCCGCATCTTTAATCGTGTGCAATCGATGAGCTACTGTAATAATCGTGGCGGTTCTCGCAAGCTTTTCAATGGAAGACTGCAAGATTCGTTCTGTCTTTAAATCTAATCCAACGGTCGGTTCATCAAATAGTACAATAGATGGTTGCTTTAAAAAGGCTCTTGCTAAGGCTAGACGTTGCTTTTCTCCCCCAGACAAGCCTCTTCCACCTTCTCCTACTACTGTGTCATAGCCATGCTCAAATGAAGCGATTGTATCCGAAATACCTGCCTGTTCTGCTGCTTCTTCTATTTCTTGTTTTGTTGGTTGTTGATGGTTACTTCCAATAGCAATATTATCTGTAATTGTCCCCGAAAAAATATATGGATCCTGTGAAATATAGCTAAGTCTATGAAACCAGTCTTCCTCTTTATATTTAGTTAAAGGCACACCATCAATAGCTATACCACCTCCGTGCGTTGGGATAATACCTGCAATCATATGCAAGAGCGTCGTCTTTCCAGATCCTGTTTTACCAACAATCGCATTCTTGGTTATTGGTGAAAAGCTTGTATTAATTTGTCTTAATGCAAATTGATCTTCTCCATATTGAAAGCCCGCATTTATTAATTCCAGTTTTACTGGGATATCTGTTTTCGGAATCGGCTTATCTCCCCAGTGAACAGCTGGTCCATCCACTAACTCTTCTTCAATTTTTCTTATAGCTCCCATACTGCTTCTTCCATTATGGAAAGCCGTTCCTAGCTCACGTAGTGCTGTGAAAAATTCAGGAGCTAGTACGAGCACGTAAAATGCCGTAAAAAAAGATATTCCATCAAAAATAATTAGTTGCAGCGCAACTTCCAATGCGATGATCCCGATTGCCAACATAGAAATCAGCTCTAACATAAAAGATGATGCAAAGGCTACTTTTAAAATATCCATCGTAGCATCCCGAAACCCTAAACTGCTTTGTTGAATAGCTTCTTTTTGCTGCTTAGCTTTGCCAAATAATTTTAGAGTAACAAGACCTTGAAGCGTGTCTAAAAACCGACCTGAAAATACAGCCAATTTCTCCATTTGTTCTTCTGACTTTTTCTTTGTTTGCATCCCAATTATAACCATGAATAATGGGATAAATGGGAATGTAATAAGCATAATTAAACCAGTATTTACATGCTGGGTAAATACAACTATTAATATCATAACTGGAATAATTGAAGAGCGAATCACTTGAGGGATATATTGACTAAAATAGCTATCTATCTCATCAGTGGCGTCCATGGTGACACTAACCTTTTGACCTGCCTGCCCCTTAAGTGAAGCCTGAACAGGGTTTTCTGTATAATTCGCAAGCAATATATATCGAAAATATCTTTTTGCATTTGCTCCCAGTCGAACACCGACCCTACCGCTCAGGTAAGTAAACATAGTCCTTACGAAGAGAATGATGAGTAATCCTCCCAATAATGGGAGGATTTCTCGAAAGGTTAGATCATCCAGAAAGACACCATCGATTATGCTGACGAGTAGATAAGCTTGTCCAATAATTGCTCCACACGTTATGAAAGCAAACACCAATAAATAGATCATGCTAAATTTTTTGCTATTTAAAAATTCTTTTACATCGCGCATTATTTAGCTCCTGTTCAACAGAATCTTTTGTAGCTCCTCATTTCTTTCCCTTCACATAATCTGCATTAAATAAGAATAAGCGCATGAGTAAAATTAGCGAAGGAATTAGCAAAAATAAGCCTAAGATAAATACGACAATCAATGCAATCCCTGTTGCTTCATGCGTCGCATTTTCGTAAATCGTAATATAAGGATCCAAAATATATGGAAGATGACTAGCACCATATCCAAAAAAGGCAAAGAAGAATTGCAGCATCACACTTATAAATGCTAATCCATAACGTTTTCCTTCATAAATTAACCACATGGCAATCATAAAGAACCCAACGGATAGACCGAACATCCACCACAAATCAAACATATTCTGATAATGACGTTCATTATGCTGACCTAAAGCAATAAATGTAGTCAGCGCAGCAATAATGGTCGGTGTAGCCCAGAATAATGCGTATTTACGAACAAGCTTTAACGCTGCCTGGTCGTTCGCCCTTGCTGCATAAAATGTTAGAAACGCTGCGCTAATAAATAGCACGGATACAATAGCAAGAAATACAACGCTCCATGAATAAGGACTTGTAAATAATGCAAGATAGTCTAAAGAAACAACACCATTCTCTTCTAAAATAAAACCACCTTCAGACATCGTTAGAGCAGTAGATAATGATGCCGGAATTAATAAACCCGTTGCTCCATATAAGAACATATACACATTGCTTTTTTTAGATCCGTAATTTTCAAAGGCATAAAAGGAGCCACGTATGGCTAGCAATATTATAGCAATACTTCCTGGAACTAACAGTGAAGTTCCATAATAGTAAGCCGAGTCAGGGAAGAACCCGACGATGCCCACAAAGAAAAAAACAAAGAATACATTGGTTACTTCCCAGACAGGGGACAGATATCTTGAAATCAATTGGTTGATAATATGATCTTTTTTTGTGATTTTTGCGTAATACGCAAAAAAGCCAGCGCCAAAATCGACAGATGCAACAATAAGATAACCATATAAAAAGATCCACAATACGGTAATCCCAATTATTTCATAACTCATGTGTTATCACCCTTTTCTATCGTCGGGTATTTCTTCTCTAGTTCTTCTTCAGCCGGATTATTTTTAAAAAGCTTCCTTAATACAATAACACCTAGTACTCCTAATACGATATATAATCCAAGAAATAGTAGAAACATCAAACCTACATATGGAGATGTCGTTGCCGCATCCTCTACTAACATATAACCCCGTAATATCCACGGCTGTCTGCCTTCTTCTGCAAATATCCAACCGAATTCAATAGCGAGCATCGCTAATGGTCCACTAGCTACGAGTAGCCATAGCATCCATTTATTATGTTCATTCCACCGTTTAATTTTCCACGATAAAATATATAGTAAGGACACTCCTAATAAGAAGAATCCGATTACCACCATAAAGTCAAACATATAGTGAATCCATAAAGGTGGACGTTCCTCTTCAGGGAATTCTTCAAGTCCGGTTACCTCACTCTGAAAATCCCCATAAGCTAGGAAACTTAAAAGCCCAGGGAAACGAAGTACACCAGCAGGTGTATTCTCATCACCTAACCAACCAAACAGGACAAGATCTGCTCCTTCCTCTGTTTCAAAATGCCATTCTGCAGCTGCCAATTTTTCGGGCTGATGCTCTGCCAAAAATTTTGCGGACACATCTCCAGCAATTGCTGTCAAAATTGAAAAGAGAAAGGTTAATGTAACCGTTAATTTTAGTGCTTTTTTATGATATTCTGTTCTTTTCTTCCGTAGCATACTGAATGCAGCGATTGCTGCAAGAATTGCAGCCACTGTCAAATAAGCAGAAGTTAAAACATGAAATACCTTTGAAGGCATAGCAGGATTAAACATAGCATCGATTGGATTTATGGCCGCAAAACCACCTGCTCCTGTCGTAAAGCCTTCAGGTGTATTCATAAATGCATTTACTGAAGTAATAAATACAGCAGAAAGTGCACCTCCAATTACAATTGGAAGAGAAAACCACCAGTGGGTCATCGGATTTTTAAATCGATCCCACGTATAAAGGTATATTCCTAAAAAGATGGCTTCAAAGAAAAATGCAAATACTTCCATAAAAAGCGGTAAGCTAATAACATTTCCAGCTACTTGCATAAATTGCGGCCAAAGCAATGATAGCTGGAGTCCTATAGCTGTACCTGTTACAACACCAATTGCTACAGGAATAACGAATCCGCGTGTCCAGCGCCGTGCTAGCATTGAATAGTGTGGATCATTCTTTTTAATTCCAATAAATTCAGCAATAGATATCATTAATGGTACTCCGACACCAAGAGTAGCGAAGATAATGTGAAATACGAGTGTTAGTGAAGTTAAAAGTCGACTCACTAGCACCGGATCCATATCCATCATAATTCGGTTTTTCCTCCTTTATTCATGCAAGCTCTCAACTTGCTCAGTACTGATCAAGCGAATATCTATTCATATACATCCTTATCCTTAGACTGATTTAAGCATGTTATTGTTATCCACTTTACTGCTAGTATAAACTATTCTTATATAGAAAAAAGATGATTACCATGACAAAACATTGACAAACCAAAGACAAAATTATGTCTGTCTACATTTAGATAATTCCCTATTGTAGACAAATTACACCTCAAACTGAGATTTTTCATTGCAAAAATGATGAAAAACCCCTACACACAAGTTAAATGTATGCAGGGAATCAATAGTTCATAGCTTATTTTAACTCCTCTTTATCTAAGCGCTGAAAGAATTTTTCATTATGAAGTACTTGTGAATTGGTTGGATTATATTTTTTTGTTATGACATGATTATGATAGGCATCTTTTTTATTCCCTAATTGCCAGTTACAATAGCACATCTGTAAATGAGGATACCAAGTGGAAAATGCTGTATTTGTAAATCCGCTATCATTTTCAGGTTCTAATGTAAGTGCCAAAGCATACCAAATATTTGCCTTTTTGAATAATCCGTTTTCTTTAAAATGGTCCCCTACCCTACATGAAACCTCAGGGCGCGGCAAGTCAAATTTTAATGTTTGTAATAAAGCCTCCAATTCTTTATCTGACTCCTGTTTCGCTTTAAAACAGTCAGCCATATAGATGCATGCACGTATTTCATCCTCCACCCATCCTTGCTTTGTATTTAAGAAGCGCTGATAGTACGTAATTGCCTCATCTATTCGCTCGTGATCCTTTAGCTCATTAGCATAGTAAAACATATCCCTTGGAGTAAACGCTTTGCCCTTTTCCAATTGCCTTTCATAAATTTTTAAATTGCGATCCCCCTTGTTCGAAGTATTATTCTTCTCATATTTCCGGTGAGTTACAGCTATTTGTGAAGGAATAATATTTCCGCCTACCTGTAAATACTCATGGACTACTCCAAACCATTTAAATTGATTACTTCTTTTTACAAGCCGATTTCTTCGATATTTAAAAGTAGGATTTCCTTGTTCATCAAATGCAGTGTGATAATACATGGAAACTGCATCTATGCCATCATGGAGCTCTTTTTTTAGTTCTTTTAACTTTTCCATATCCTCAGGAAGCAAAATATCATCTGCATCTAACCACATGATAAAATCCTTCGTTGCATAGCTAAAGGCTTTATTCCGTGCAGCTGAGAAGTCTTCGATCCATTCAAAATCATAGACTTTGCTTGTATAACTGGAAGCTATCGCTTTAGTATTATCCTTTGATCCAGTATCTAGAATAATTATTTCGTCACAGACCGATTCCACACTTCTTAAGCATTGTTCTAATATTTCTTCTTCATCCTTTACTATCATGCATAAACTAATTGTTTTCATTCATTTCACCACCTTATCTAGCTACCATTACTATATGATTTATATCCATGCAATTGTTCATAACGCTCCTACAGCATCTAATACTTTCATTCTCAGAATTTCTGTTATATTCTATAAGAAGAACGAAGAATCTTAAGTTTGGGGCGATATAAATGACAATGAAAAAAACCTTAACTCTTGCTGGCTCTGATTCTAGCGGTGGTGCTGGAATTCAGGCGGATCTGAAGACATTCCAAGAGCATGATGTTTACGGTATGACAGCACTTACCTCAATCGTGACAATGAATCCTGATGGTTGGAGCCACCATGTTTCACCCATTGATGTTAATATTGTAGAAAAGCAATTGGATACCATTCTATCCGTTGGCGTTGATGCTATGAAAACGGGTATGCTAGGTTCTGTTGATATTATTGAATTAGGTGCAAGAAAGATTGAAGAATATCAACTGCGTAATTATGTTCTTGATCCTGTGATGGTATGTAAGGGAGATGACGAGGTCCTTCAGCCAGAGAACACGGACGCAATGCGCGAACTTTTACTACCACATGCAATTGTCACAACACCAAATTTATTTGAAGCAGGACAACTTGCACAAACAGGACCGATTAAAACAGTTGATGGTATGAAAGAGGCTGCTGTAAAAATCCATGAACTAGGTGCTAAAAATGTCATTATTAAAGGTGGAAAAGCATTTGATTACGAAAAAGCGTTAGACCTTTTTTATGATGGAAACTCCTTTACACTTTTGGAAAAGGATAAGATTAATACAACTTATAATCATGGTGCTGGTTGCACATTTGCTGCTGCTATTACAGCAAATTTGGCTAAAGGAAAATCCGTTGAAGATGCTGTCAGAGATGCAAAGGACTTTGTAACAGCAGCAATTACTTCTGGATGGAAATTGAATGCATATGTAGGACCGGTTATGCATGGAGCCTATAATAAATAATGTAATAAAAATGCCATGGAGCTACTAGTCTCCATGGCATTTCTTGTATTCCATTAAGTCTATAGCGTAATTAAAGTCATCCATGCCAACAGACAATTTGGAATAAACTATAACTGACTATTAAATAGATTGAGCATAATCAAGGCTACGCTCCCTGAAATTTTTAGTTACTTTCTATATCTATAGCTATATCGATCGATTCATCTTCCACGTTAATTGTTTTCATGGTGTCTTTTTTTCCAAATTCCATTGACTTTACCAATAAATTTCTTTCCATAATTCCCCGAAATTGAGTAATAACTTCCCTTACATTGTCTGAAGCATCGAAGATAAGGTGTACACGTTTATCAACTGGTAAATTCAATTCTTTTCGATATAGCTGTACAGCACGAATAATTTCTCTGGCCATTCCCTCTTGTTGAAGTTCCTTCGTTATTTGCGTATTTAAATATACAGCATAGCTTTCATTTGTAGCCATCTCTATTCCCTCTTTTGTTACCTGTTGAATTAAAAGATCTTCTGCTTCTAACTGTAAAATCTCCCCTGATAAAAGCCTTACCTGGAAATCACCTTCCGCAATCTTTTTTGCTTCTTCCGTAGATAATTGCTGCAACCGTTTTTGGACCTCCCCAATTTTCTTGCCTAACTTCGGACCAGCAACTGGAAAATTCAATTTAACTTCATATCGAACAGAAGCTATTGGTTGATTTAGTACATTAACCTGCTTCACATTTATTTCATCCTTGATAATATCTTGATAGTTCATTAAATAATTCGTTTGGATATCGGCACCTACTATTAATAATTCCGACAGTGGTTGTTTTGTTTTCATACCTGACGTATTTCGAGCATGACGTGCTAATTCAACTACCTGTAGGACACCACCCATTTCTTTCTCCAATTGTTTATTAAGTAAGTTTTTATCGACGTTAGGAAAATCTGCAACATGGACACTATTACCAGTAAGATTAACATGTACATCTTCTGTAATGAACGGCATAAATGGTGCAAGTAGACGACTAGTTGTCGTCAAAATTTCATATAGCGTATGGTAAGCTGCAAGTTTTGAATTGTCCATTCCCTTACCCCAGAAACGATCTCTGGAACGGCGAATATACCAATTACTCACCTGTTCAACAAATACAGCTAGCTCTCTTGTAGCAGAAGTAAAGTCATAGCTATCTATATATAATTGTGATTCTGTTATGGCTGTCTGTAGACGAGAAAGGATCCAGTTATCAAGTATGGATCTCTCTCCAGCTTGGTGCAAGCTTGGATTAAACTGATCAATCTTCGCATATAACGTATAAAATGAATAAACATTCATCCATGTATCAACCATTTTCGACTTCGCTAAAGCAACAATATTTGAAGAAAAACGCTTATTATTCCACGGAGCACTATCCGCCAATAATGACCAGCGCAATGCATCAGCGCCATATGTTTCCACAAGTTCGATTGGGTTTATAACGTTTCCCTTACTCTTTGACATTTTTCTTCCGTCTTCATCTAAAATATGCCCTAACGATAATACACGTTTATAGGAAGGCTTCCCTGTAAATAAGGAAGATACCGTCAATAGACTATAAAACCAACCCCGCGTTTGGTCAACTCCCTCAGCAATTACATCCGCTGGAAATTGCTTCTCAAAAAGCTCCCTATTCTCAAAGGGATAATGATATTGAGCAAACGGCATGGAGCCACTATCAAACCAAACATCAATCACTTCACTTGTTCGATACATACTACCCTTACATTTCGGACAGTTTAGCGTAATTTTATCAACATATGGTTTGTGTAGC
Source organism: Virgibacillus sp. M23 (assembly GCF_034190895.1). NCBI lineage: Bacteria > Bacillati > Bacillota > Bacilli > Caryophanales > Bacillaceae > Virgibacillus > Virgibacillus sp. M23. Next base: position 13,728 of record NZ_JAWDHA010000019.1, read on the forward strand.
TCCAGATCATCTGGAATAGCTTTTTCTGCATGTTCTCTTAATGCTTGAACACTTTCTGGCACAAACTCGTGCTGACAGCTATCACAAATCCACACATTTAAAGGAGTGCCCCAATAACGATTTCTCCCTAAATTCCAATCCACCATATTTTCTAGGAATTTACCGAATCGCCCGTACTTCATATGCTCTGGATACCAATCGATGGATTCATTGTTCTGTAGAATAATATCTTTGATAGCAGTAGTCTTTACAAACCATCCTTCCATAGCATAGTAAATAAGGGGTGAATCGCAACGCCAACAATGTGGGTAGCTATGCTCATATTTCTCTTTTGCAAATAAGCGTCCCTTATCTGCCAGCATTTTTATGATGGATACATCACTGTCCTTGGCAAATTTCCCCGCTAGTGGTTTAACAGACTCTTTATACCTTCCAGCCTGATCGATTACATGAACAAAATCCAAACCATTTCGCTGAACAGCCTGATAATCATCCTCCCCATGAGCAGGAGCTAAATGAACGATCCCGGTACCACTATCTTTAGCTACAAAATCAGCACCAATCACTACATACCCTTTCGATACTTCTACATAAGGAAAGAGCGGTTCATACGATAAACCAACAAACTCTACCCCCGTATGTTGACTCACGATCTGGTAGTCAGCTGTGAACACTTGATCGACAAGAGCTTCTGCAACAATATAAACCTTATTATTCTGTTCTACTTTTACATAGTTCATTTCTGGGTTTACAGCTAAAGCAATATTGGCCGGCAATGTCCACGGAGTTGTCGTCCAGCCTAAGAAGTATTCATTCCTAGTATCTTTTATTTTGAATTTCGCTGTTACGGATAGATCTTTTACGTCCTTATAACCCTGAGCCACTTCATGCGAACTTAACGATGTTTGACAGCTAGGACAGTATGGCGTTACCCGATGTCCTTGATAGAGCAGCCCTTTTTTATGAATCGTTGCAAGGATATACCATACACTTTCAATATAATTATTATGCAATGTTACATACGGATCATCCATGTCGACCCAATATCCAATAGCTTCCGTAAAGGAACGCCATTGTTTTTCATAATCAAATACACTTTCCTTACACGCTTCGATGAATGCCTCCACCCCATATGCTTCAATCTCCTGTTTACCAGATATTCCAATTTTTTTCTCAACACCTAGTTCTACTGGTAAACCATGCGTATCCCAACCAGCTTTCCGCACCACTTGATATCCTTGCATCGTTTTATACCTTGCTACTACATCCTTAACAACTCTACCAAGGACATGACCAGCATGGGGTAACCCATTAGCGGTAGGCGGACCTTCATAGAAAACAAACGATTCATTGCCATCTCTGTTTCGAATGGATTCCTGAAAGATCCCTTCCTCATTCCACCATTCCTTTATTCTTTTCTCCCTTTCTATCGCTGTCTCTTTATGCACAGATTCGTTCATAAACTCACTCCATTTCAATGATTACTATTATACGGTTCGTATCGTCATCCTTTTATATACATAAAAAAACCCGCCCCTAGATATAGATAGGGACGAGTTTCCACCCGTGTTACCACCCTGATTCCAGATAATGTATATGCAATACAATTATCTAGCACTCATCAACGTACTATCATACGCGCCCCTTTTAACGGCGGGTCCCCGGGAAAACTTAAATGAATATTCAGCCTTCCTTCTCAGAGAGGATATTCAGCATAATGGGAACATTGGTTTGCAGCAAATCACCAACTCTCTAAAGATCCACATTTATACCTACTCATTCTCGTCAACGAATGTAACCGTTTGTTTATAATATGCTTAGCATAAAGTAAAGCGTTCCTAATGTCAAACATATTTACGGTTTCATACAACTGGTTCCATACTTGGAATAAAATGAAACTTCCATCCTTGGGGATTTTTGTTTATCCCCCATGGTTTGGTAGTACCACAAGGGTATGACCTAAAGGCTTTTGAATCAATCGGACATTTACTGGCAGCCTATCCCTCGCTTACCAATAATTGTTTCACTTTATTGCTTGAAGCTGGAATCTTACGGCCGCTTATATGTGGAATAAATCTAACTATCGTATGCTTAACCTGAATGCATATGTAAAAACCTTATTGCTCTACTTATCACAGTTGGTACAACGGATACATGATTCTCATCCGTCAATTCATAAAATACCGTTGTTAATCCTTTTGATCTTAGCTCTTCCAGTCGAATAGCGAGATCACGTGCATCATTTACCATATGATCTTTTTCTAATTCACCAACAGCAAGAAACACCCGCTTTTCACTTATATCGGTATTAGCGGCCCAGTTCTTTACTAGCTCCAATATGACGCGATTTCCCCACCATATTGAAGGACTTGTTATCATAAAGGTTTGAAATGCAGACGTTCCTGAAAATAAAACATACAATGCAAATAATCCTCCCAAAGAATGACCAAATAATGTTTGTTTCTGTCGATCAATGGAAACGTGTTGCTCTATACATGGCTGTAATTCCTGCGTAATAAAATGAAAGAACTCCTCTGCTCCACCATTTTCAGACCATGCACTACCATCAGGCTTGGGTGGTAAATTTTCCACAGAAGTAGGTGGCGTAAAATCGTACACTCTAAATTCAGATGCAAAAGCGGCATCAACCGGATAACCAATGCCTACAATAACAGCCGGAATCACTTTTGTTTTTTCTGATCGAGCAGATTGTACTTTCACCGTCTCATGAAATGTATGAAAAAAAGCATTCCCATCCAAAACATAGATAATTGGATAACCAGATTCCGGAGCTGGCTGTTTTGGTATAGAGATGTAAATATCGTATCGCCTACCGTACCTCGAAGTCATCGACCATTTCTCTGCTCCAGATGTAATTACAGGCGATGTTTTATATTCTTTCAACCTATTTCCCCCTTACATTTATTTATGCTTGTATACTATCATATCCAAAACATACTGGGGAATTATCGTATGGGTCTATCATTACTCTTGCATCAATTTCAAAGACTTCCTTTAATACTTCGTTTGTAATGATATCTGAAGGACTTCCAACAGAAATAACTTCACCAGACTTCATTGCCACAATCTCATTTGAAAACCTAGCAGCATGATTAATATCATGTAATACCATTACAATTGTACAACCATGCTCTTTATTAAGCCGTTGTACAATCTGTAGGACTTCCAATTGGTGAGCTAAATCAAGGTACGTTGTCGGTTCATCTAGTAATAGTACTTCCGTTTCCTGAGCTAGTGCCATCGCCAACCAAACCTTCTGCCTTTGACCACCTGATAGATTACCTATTTTACGGTCACGGAAGGATGTAGTGGAGGTAATATCCATTGCCCATTCAATAACCTTACGATCTTCCTTTGTTAATTTATTGACATTTTTCCGATGTGGATAACGTCCATATGTGATAAGCTCTTCCACCTTCAGTTCACCAGGGGCAGTAGGATTTTGCGAAAGCATAGCTAGATGTTTGGCAATTTTCTTTGTTGGTATATGATTAAGTTCTTTGCCTTGTAAGAATACTTTTCCATTACGCTGCTTTAAAATTCTTCCCATTGTTTTTAATAAGGTTGATTTCCCACAGCCATTTGGTCCAATAATTGTCGTGATTTCACCAGTCTTCACCTGTAAATGAAGATCTCTGAACACCGTATGTCTTTCATAACCAGTCTCCAATGCCTCCGCCTGCAAAATACTCATTTGCCTTCCCCTCCCTATGTTTTCGTTTTTACTAATAAATATAGAAAATACGGTACACCGATAATCGATATCACGATACCAACAGGCAACTCTGCTGGGGCAAAAACCGTTTTTGCTATAAAATCTGATACGATGACAAGTAGTACACCAAGTAATCCACATATAGGAATCACATATCTATGCTGTAGTCCAACGAGTCTTCTTGCTATATGTGGAGCCATAAGCCCTACAAAACCTATACTTCCAGATACAGAAACACAAGCGCTGACAAGAGCAACACTACTTATTAGAAGTAGTATTTTCTCTTTCTCTACGGAAACACCTAAGCTTTTTAAATTTGATTCTTCTAATTGAAATAAATCTAATAAATAAGCCTTTTTATAGATGATTGGGATAAATAAAATAATCCAAGGAATCATAGATAGAATATAAATCCAATTAGCGTTGTATATTGTTCCAGAAATCCATACCGTTGCCATCTCAAAGTCAGATGCTTTCATTTTTAACGAAATATAAAGGGAAAATGCTCCAAAACCTGATCCAATAGCTATTCCCGTAAGCAGAAGACGTTGGGAATCTAATTTTCCATTTTTCCAAGCGAAGAGAAAGATAATCGTAGCCGCTATAAGACCACCAATTAACCCAAAGAGTGGCTGCATCATAATAGCTAACAATCCCGTATCCGTTATCTTATCTTTAAAGAAAAACATAAACAATACAATCGCCGCTCCAGCACCGGCATTTATACCAAGTATCCCTGGGTCAGCTAAACCATTTCTAGTAATCCCTTGAATAACTGCACCAGCTATACCGAGTCCAAACCCAACTAAACCAGCAATAACAATTCGTGGTAGTCGAAAATCAAAAATAACTAAATCATAATCTTCTGTAGGGTTAATACGTAAAATGGTTCGAAAAACATTTGATACCGTAATATCAAACGATCCATTTGTAATGCTTATGTAAATCGCCACTAATATCGAAACTGAAATAAGCAATAATGTTGTAATATATCGACGTCTATCTGCTTTATGCATGCTTCTCTCCTCCCCTACTACGAATTAAATAAAGGAAGAAAGGGATTCCAATAAAAGCAGTGATAACACCAATTGGCGTTTCAAACGGATAATTGATAAATCTACTTAACACATCACATAACGCCAAGAATCCGCCGCCAATTACGCCAGCACAAGGAATGATCCAGCGATAATCTATACCAACTAAGAATCTAGTGATATGAGGAATGATTAGACCTACAAAACCTATCTTTCCAACTAGTGCTACGGCGGTACCTGTCAGCATAACAACAGCTATAACAGTCATCGCTTTAACAAGCTTCGTTCGTTGTCCCAAGTTAACAGATACGTCTTCACCTAATGACAAGATAGTAATTGATTTTGCTAAAAATATAATGATCAAGATTCCTACTATGCCAAAAGGAATTGCGATTTTTAACATGGATGGATCAATCTGATGAAGTCGTGCATTATACCAAAAGCTCACATTTTGCGACACTTGAAAATAGGTGGAAATGGCCGATGATATACTGCTTAAAAACGTACCAATAACGGTGCCAATAATAGCTAATCTCACAGGTGACAACCCATTCCGTAAAAGTGAACCAAAGCCAAATACAATTCCTGCTCCTAATAAGGAACCAAGCATAGAATAAAGGATCATTTGTAACGATGACATACCTGGCATCCACACCATACAAATAGTGATTACAAAAGCTGATCCATCGGTAACTCCCATAATGGAAGGGGATGCAAGATAGTTTCTTGTCATCCCCTGCATAACCGCTCCCGATATCGCTAGAAAGGCACCTACTATTAATGCACCAAGAGCTCTAGGTATACGTGACGCTATGATTATTGCATGATCGACATTTTCTGGATCATAGTTAATAATTGCATCCCAAACGGTAGTTAAAGCAATCGATTTTGTCCCCAAAACCACTGATAAACAAGTAATAAGTATAATCCAAAGGGGTGCAGTCATTAATATAACTACGTGCACTTTATTTGTTTTTCCCATAACTTCCAACGCACCTTATGCTTTATTCGACTAAATCTACTATATAGCTTCTTCATAGACTGACCAGTATTTTCTTCTCAGTAAATAATAAGAAAATAGGATCAGGGTTACTTTCTGCTAATTAGATTATTACCCACACTATATAATTGAGAATGATTATTAATTTCATTTAAAATGATATGGGATTAACCCCCTTTTGTCAACTGATTTTTAATAAATATGACTCCATTCCATATTAATGGACAACATAATGAGAAATAAAAAAAACGGAGCAAAATTCGCTCATTCCTTATCACTAAATGCTCAGATTTACGCTTCCTCTAGTAGCTATTATGGAATAATAGCTACTGCTTGACCACCACTCCGGCTGCCCACTTCCCTTTCCGTGGGGTTTGTCCTTCAGCTAACTTTTTTAGCAAAACCCGCTCAAAAAAGTGGATCTTCAGGTCAAACATTTCCCACAGGAGTTGAAGTGGCCGGCCTTCGCTATTATCAGGCTCTACAACGCTAGCATGAAGTAACACAGCTGCTTTTATACTCACAGATAGCGATTTTCACTTTACCCATTGTAAAAAAAGTCAACCTATTTCTTATGACAAGAATTGTTGCACCTTCTCATAGCGGAGACTAATTACGTAGACTCCTGCGGGAATTGCGCGAGCCGAAAATTCACTTTGCAACGTGTTCTTCTTTGCAAAGTTAGTTGAGGCCGTTCCGCCGAAAGCGAAGTAATTAGTCGGAGCATTGCCAATATACATCTAACATTCAAAATAACTACTTGGCTTAACGCAGTCATTGCACTGATTTTATACTTTCTTAACTTATAAAAAAGGATGAAGGTTTATACCCTTTCATCCGCAGTCCGTTGAGATACTTTTCCCGTTCTTTTTATTCAAGGAGCGAAAAGCAATATAGAATCTTCACCTTCCGCGAAGCAACACGTCAGCTTAACGTCTTTGCATATGTACTGAACGATTCTCCTTTTTCCAAATTGCAAATATACGTGTACAGGCTTTTAAGTAATACATCATTTTACCTGTATATAAAATAATATTCGTAGAATGATAGATCGCAAGCGTTTTACAAATTGCCTTTCCCCCTACTGTAAAAGCAGCGATAATACTTGTTAATACAACAGATATAATAATAAACCATATGGAACCTTCGGAAGTTTGAACCAGTTTAGCCAGTTGGAATACGACAGCCGTAGAAGCTGCCCCACTAACGATTCCTGAAATATCACCGACAACATCATTAAAAAGACTTGAAAATAAAGGGGCTTTCTTTGCAATAAATGCTGCTTCCTTTGCTCCCTTGACTTTCTTAGCAGCCATAGCATGAAAATGATTCTCTTGTGAAGTTGCTGCAGCTAAGCCAATCGTATCGCCAATAATTCCTATCATAATAAAGACAAACACAATGAGTAGACTAAGAAATAATCCTGAACCTTCTTGAAATAATGTTGAAATCAACGCAAACAAAAAAGCCATTCCAAATGTTAAAAAGCTAATATTACTACTCCATTGCAGTGATTCACGCATAAGCCTGAACATCTCAAATTTGCTCCTTTTTCTAATAAATTGCGGCAAAGGGGGCGCTCTTCCGGCTACCACCCCGGAAGAGCAATTTGAAATACCTGAACTACCAATCATTAATTTGTCTCTAAGACAAATTAATTAACCTAAGAAACAAATATTTTATACAACTAATAATGTTGCATATATGAAACTTATACTATTTTCAGAAAAAAAGCAAGCGTTTTAGCTCCTTTATTAAGAAAAAATCTTTCCACCTCTTTAAATAGAAACTTCAATTAGTGAATTTTGTTTACCCCCCACTAATTGGTAGTACCACAAGGATATGACCTAAAAGCCCTAGAACCAACCGGACATTTACTGGCAGTTACTGCCAGTTATATGTGGGGAAAATTTCGTATTCCTCGGATTGCAGTTCGGAGTATCTTCATTTTTTATCTTTTAGACTAAGGCAACAACTCTTATCCATTGGCCACTACATACGTATCCGTTTTAGCTTCATGGATAAACAAACACGGCTCAGCCGCTGTTACCATAACTAGCTCATGCATCGCACGTGTACAGGCTGTGTAAAATACTGTTCGGTCTGATTCCGTATAGTGATTCGTTGATGCATCTGGGATAATAACCGCATCAAATTCAATCCCCTTCGCTAGATAAACAGGTATAATAAGTATTCCTTTCTTAAAGGAATATGTCTCCTCATCCACTCGAGTAACAGAAATAGATGGGCTGAGTAAGTTATAGATAGCCACACATTCATTTTTTGTTTTACAAATAAAAGCAATCGTTTCGTACCCAATTTTTAAAAGTTCATTTAGTGAGGTAAGTAGGACCTCTTTTTCTGTCTTGTTAAGATACAGCAGCTTAGGTTTATTTCCTTGCCTTTCAAATGGTTCAATTACTTCTTTTCCTGGAGCAAAACACGTTGTAAATTCAACAATCTGCTTGGTAGAACGATAACTTTTTGTTAATGTTATCCGTTCAGTATTATCCTCGCCCATTGCTTGTAGCGGATTATCCCTTGATGTATGGACATTAATTGCTTGATTGATATCCCCTAATAAAGTCATCCTCGTATAAGGGAACATATGCTTTATATAAGCAAATTGAAACTCGGAAAGGTCCTGTGCTTCATCCACGAATAAATGGCGAACAGCACGGTCTGTCTCATCACCAAGGAGTTGACTTTTGAAGTAAGCGTATGGAGCAGCATCCTCCCAAGTCAAAAAGTTTTTTGATAAATTACTTGCCGTTTGGGAGGAAAATGACGTCCAGTCTTCTGGTAGCTCATCTGACTCCCAGCACGTGTAGAACCTCTTATAAGTAGCTAAAACGTTTACGAAGGCTAACTGTTTTATTTGCCTTTTTAATGAATCGAACATCTTGGCTACTACAACCTTCCTTAATATTAACTCTTCATCAACTGCACTATCCCCATCCTGCTCCTGAGCTTCATAATACGCTTTCACATATGCGGCTTTATCTAGCAGTCCTATTTTCTCTTCAACCCAATCTTTATTCAGTTCTTCTTTTTGAAATTGATAAAGCTCTTTCAATAGCCACTTAACGGTTAACTCTATTCGATTTGGCAAGGATATATTTGGATCCATCGTATAGAAATATTCCTTCACCTTCTCCTTCGGTATTAAAATACGTTTACGAAATGAAATATTTTTAAATTGTACTCCTTCCGCATGAAGGTCAGCTATATATGCGTCAAGTAGATGCTTATATGCTATTGTTGATTTATATTTAATATTGTTTAATCGAAAATGACGGTTAGCATCTTCTTGATAAGTGAGCAAATATTCCATTTGTGCAAAAGGAGATTCAATACTCATTGCCTCCCCAACCTTATCTTGTAAATAATCAAAAAAAGTTAATTGCTTCACATTAGTCTCTCCTAGTTCAGGAAGCACATTATTTATATAGCTCGTAAATAGTGGATTAGGTGAAAATAAAACCACATTCTCAGGGGTTAATTCACTACGATAACGATACATTAAGTATGCAATACGCTGTAGCGCTGCTGATGTTTTACCACTTCCAGCTACTCCCTGTACAAGTAAAAGCTTGCTCTTTTCATTGCGAATGATTTTATTTTGTTCTTTCTGTATAGTAGCAACTATACTTTTCATTGTAGAGCTAGCATTATTTCCCAACGCCTCCTGAAGCAACTGATCTCCAATAGTCAATCCGGTATCGAACATTCCCTTTATTTCACCATTTCGTATAATAAATTGCCTTTTTAATGATATATTCCCCATCACCATACCATCCAACGTTTGATAGGCAGCTTTACCTAAGGTGTAATCATAATATAGGCTTGATATGGGTGCACGCCAATCATAGATTAAGAAATCTTCCTCCTCTCTGTCCATAAGAGAGGAAATACCAATATATAGCTGTTCTGCTGTCTTTTCATCATCTTCTTTAAAGTCAATTCTTCCAAAATATGGGCTATTTTTTAATTGTTTTAGCGTTTGAAGTTCTTTAGCCATGCTTCCATGAATTTTTTCCTTTTGAGCTAATAGCTCAGCTTGTTGTTTGATGCTAGCTTCTGTTTCAATTACATCATCTGGTTCATCCAAGTTAACTGTCACATCGTCCCAAAATGTTTTACGAAGGTCGATAACACTATCTTTCAATTCCGAAGTCTTTGAAAGTAGTTTTTCTTCCTTTTTATAAATTTCTTCCATCACCTTTTCTACTCTTTGTTGCTCAACCACCCAATCACCATGTTTCGAACTCATTTAACCAACCCCATTCAACTATTTTACTCATTTGTGTTGACTTCACAAAAAATAATTGATATAATATAATTGGATAAAAATATTGTATAAATTATTTTTTGCATAGCCTGTTAAGCATATCATGTTCTATTCATAGATGCAACAGGTGTTTTTGAATTACGTATTTCCCCATATTATCCTATTCATTGTAATACTACATAGATAGTATTCTTTTTTTTATTTTTTTAAACTATCCGTATCCTTTTATGCCGTTTTTTCGTTAATACATGTGAAAGGGGAGATTGAAAAAGGAGTGTTTTCCATGGATAACGATTTTCAACAAGCTTGGAATAAGTGTGTAGCTTCTATTTGGAAGGCTTGTTTGCACTTCACACAGAACACCCATGATGCAGAAGATCTCATGCAAACAACTTGGGTAAAATCCTATGTGAATTGGAAGAAACATCAACCTACATCACTAAAAAAAGCTTATTTTTCTACAATTGCCAGAAACACATGGATTGATGAGCTACGTAAAAAAAAGCTACCAATAATCCCATACGAGGATTACGAAAAACAAATTGCCGATTCGACAAGTGATATACTTTCGCAAAATCTTGTGCATCTATTAAATCAGTTAGTATCCAAATTGACTATAAACCAACAAATCTTTTTCTTACTCGCAGATGTTTGTAAATGCAGCCTCAAAGAAATTGCTCAATTGACAAATGTAAGCATTGGAGCCGTTAAGGCAAATCTTTTTCGAGCACGACAAAAAGTAAAGGATGAGGTTCGAAAAAGTTTAGATTTTGATTCACCAATAGATGAAGATCAGGTGTTACGTATCCAATTATACACCTATGCATTACAAAACGATGATGTTCAACTACTAGCAAACTTACTGACAGATAACGCTTCTGTTCGCACCTTATATGCTCAACGACAACATACACCAAATACCATGGAAAATAAAATGGCTGCTTAACATATTTCTGAATAAGGAACAGCCTTTACCTCATTCAATTACTCCTCTTAAACGATAAAGGCAGGTGTTAACGTATGAACGTACCAATTCCTTATGTTGTAGAACAATCAGATCACGGAGAACGGAGCTATGATATTTATTCACGGTTATTAAAAGATCGTATTGTATTTATCGGTTCTGAAATTGATGATACACTCGCCAACGCAGTAACTGCACAATTACTATTTTTAGCCTCTCAAGATCCAAAAAAAGATATTTCAATGTACATTAACAGCCCAGGCGGTTCTGTATCAGCCGGTTTTTCGATTTTAGACACGATGAACCATATTAAACCTGATGTTCAAACTATTTGTACAGGTATGGCAGCATCTTTTGGCGCCGTGCTACTTATAGGAGGAACAAAAGGGAAAAGAATTGCACTCCCTCACTCAGAGGTTATGATACACCAACCGCACGGTGGGATGAAGGGCCAAGCCAGTGATATGAATATCTATGCTAATCGCATTATTAAGCAACGGCGAGAAATCAATCAATTAATTGCCGATCGTTCCGGCCAGCCATATGAAAAAATAGCACAAGATACAGAACGTGATTTCTTCATGAGCGCTAAGGAAGCAAAAGAATACGGTATTGTCGATACTATATTAGGAGCTTAATTTGGAAAACACTTTTCGATGGGGAACACATTCCTATGAAACGGTATTACGGATCATTATATATTAACATTACTCAAAAGGGTGCGAGTGAACGAAGCTCCAAACGATATGAATCGGAAGATACGAAGTTATTTCCAGAAAGTCGTTCGAACCTTTATCGTTCATTTTTTTGAAATGGTGATGATTCTCATCCTATGGAAAACACGTTAATAACGTAGAGGCATAAGGGGTGACTCCTGCGAAAATACAACACGAGTCATCCCTCTGCTATTTCCTTTTACGATGAAAGAATAACATGATTACTAGGCTTTATATATACTAGTTTTTTATCCCTCAGCTTGGGAGGAACCTTAAGCCGCTTTATTACATTTATGCTTTTAATAATTTCGCATTAATTGCTACGATTATAGTACTTAAACTCATTAGCACTGCACCAACCGCTGGACTAAGAACAATTCCAATCGGCGCGAGCACGCCAGCAGCTAGCGGAATAGAAAATATATTATAACCTGTTGCCCACCATAGATTTTGCACCATTTTTCGGTACGTTTTCCGTGATAAATCCATTAGTTCTACCACATCATTTGGATTACTTTTTACAAGAACAACATCAGCAGTCTCCATAGCTACGTCTGTTCCTGCACCAATTGCAATTCCTAAATCCGCAGTTGCTAATGCAGGTGCATCGTTGACACCATCTCCAGTCATAGCAACTTTCCAACCCTTTTCCTTAATTTTTTTCACTTGGTTCGCTTTATCATCTGGCAATACTTCAGCATAAACCTCTTCTATTCCTAATTGTTTAGCAACCCAATCTGCCACCTTCTGATTATCTCCAGTTAGCATAATAGAATGAATACCCTGTTTCTTCAACGATCTAACCGCCTCTTTTGCTGTATCCCTTACCATATCAGCAAGCGCAATCATACCGATTAATTCCTCTTCAACCAGCACAAATACTACGGTCTTACCTTCTTCCGACATTTTACTAAACAGCTTCCGATCAAATGTTAGATAATTATCAAGTACATATTTGGGACTGACAACGTTAATCGTTTTGCCATCTACTTTTCCCTGAATCCCTTTGCCAGTAATCGATTCAAAATCATTTACCTTGTTTAATGAGATAGCTTTATCTTTGGCTGCTCCAATAATTCCGGCTGCAATTGGATGCTCTGAATTCTGCTCAACACTCGCAGCATAAGCAAGTACCTCATCTTTTTGATACCCTTTATCTGCAATAATATCTGTAACACCAAATTCTCCCTTGGTTAACGTACCAGTCTTATCAAAGACAACCGCATTTAAATTCCTTGCACCTTCAAAGTTAGCTCGATTACGAATGAGTAGCCCCTTTTTTGCAGAGATGGATGTTGAAACTGCAACGACTAAAGGTGCAGCTAGCCCTAAAGCATGTGGACAAGTAGTAACCATAACCGTAACCATTCGCTCAATGGCTATATCATAAGAGTACCCAAGCAGCAGCCAAATAACTAATGTAGCTAACCCTGCAAATAAGGCAAGATAAAATAACCATTTGGCAGCTCGATTAGTGAGGTCCTGCGTTTTCGATTTTGATCCCTGCGCTTCTTTCACCATCGTAACAACTTGAGATAAAAATGACGCTTCTCCCGTCTTCTCCACTTGAATAGTTAGCGACCCTTCTTTATTTACAGAACCACCTATTACTTCGTCACCTTTTACTTTTTCAACGGGTACTGACTCACCAGTAAGCATGGATTCATCTACTGCAGATTTTCCATCAAGGATGGTACCGTCTACAGGTATCTTTTCTCCAGGCTTAACAAGTACACGATCACGACTTGCCAATTCAGACAATGGTACATCTTCTATTTCATCATTTTCATCTAGTTTATGTGCTTCATTAGGCATTAACTTGACTAATTGCTCAAGAGCATTGGACGCGCCCATCACCGAACGCATTTCTACCCAATGACCAAGTAGCATGATATCAATTAATGTTGCTAACTCCCAAAAGAAGTCTTTACCTTCCCAACCAAAGACCGTTAGAGAGCTATACCCGTAAGCAACTAAAATGGCTAAGCCAATAAGCATCATCATTCCAGGATTACGATCTTTTAATTCACGGATGCCACCTGTGATAAACGGCCAACCGCCATAGAAGAAAATAACTGTTGCTAGCGCAAATAGAATATATTGATCAGATGGAAATCGCCAATTCACACCAATAAATCCCTGAATCATTGGAGATAACACTAGAATTGGAATAGTGATAATCAATGATATAAAAAATCGTTTCTTAAAATCATTTACCATGTCACCGTGGTCATGATGACCGTGATGGCTGTGCTCTTCACGATGATGCTTGTGCATGTGCTTATCTTGATTGCTTTCTCGATCTACATGTGTATGATGATGCTCATGATTATGGTGTTGATGTTTTTGTTTCATAAAATACCCTCCTCACTCTTATCATTTGCTTAGTTATTATTTCCAATACAAATATACTATACCCCCCTATAGTAATTGTAAAACCATAAAAATAATCCCGCTAAAAAAGCGGGATAACCATGTTTCAAATTATCTTTTGTTACTGCTTGGCATGGAACGGAGTAATACCCCAGTTATCAAGGTATTCCTGTAATCGTTGTATATCCTGATAGGAATGAACGAGACCAATATGACCATCCGGACGAAGCAAATACATCGCTTCTTTCTGTAATCCTTTTTGCTCCGCAATTGAATCAAAACTAAAAGTATGAAGAGGTAATCCACGCTTCTTACAAAAATTCAATAATTGAGCAGAAGCTGACCCGTATACGTGAACCTGCCAATCCATGGTTTGTAATGTTTGATAGTTATCTCCAGTAAATGGAAGCCGTTGTCCTGACTCTACTCCCATATACTTGCCACTACTTAGTGGACTTTGAGTGTATTCAATTTGCGTTTGTGAAATAATTTTAAATAGCTGCTCTTTAATACGCATGGAATGATCTACAAGGGGTATAAGCCTTGGGACAATTTGTTTTCGTAATAATCGATTGATAAAACTGCCAGAAACCACACTTGTAAAAGCACGATCCGTGGTATTTACCAAGCGTTCGGCAAAAGCCCTCCGCTCTACTTCATACGAATGAAGTAACTCTTCCTTCGCCTTTCCGTGTACGACAGAAGCAAGCTTCCAGCCGAGATTAACCGCATCGCCAATTCCAGTATTCATTCCCTGACCACCAGCAGGAGAGTGAATATGTGCAGCATCACCGACAAGAAATGCTCTACCCTTAGTAAAATGACTAGCGACCCTATGATGAACGTTATATGTAGAAAACCAATTAACCTGTTTTATGTCCAACTGATAAGCCTCTTCCATGAAGGATACTAGCTTATCAACATCGTCACGACTATTAACAAGCTGTTTTGGAAATATACCAATCGCCCTCGTTGTATTCTTACTACGAACAGGTAAAAGTACAACAAATTCCTCTCCTCTAAAACAAAGCGATATTCGTTGCGAGTCTATCGGTCTACCTGTAGCTTTAATATCCATGACGTAAAATAGCTGTTCGTAAGTTCCCCCAGGAAAATCTGTGTTGATTTGATGCCGAACTGCACTTCCAGCACCGTCACAACCACAGATATAAGCAAATTCTTCTTCCAAAGCATGACCAGCCTGAAGCATTTTTGCTTTTACACATTTTTGATCTTCTTGAAAAGAAAGAAGCTCTGTGTTCCAGTCGACAGTTATACCAAATTCGTTTAGTTTTTCAAGAAGTAGTTTTTCATGCTCATCCTGCGGAAAACTGTATGGAGATGTAAATGGGCTTAACCCTGTTCCTAAACTACCAACATGCATACGAGCTCTTTTTTTCCCATCCACATGTAGCTGCATTTCCTTTATTTTAATACTTTCATTAATGATTGCACCGGAAATGCCAAGCTGATTGTAAAACTCTAACGTTCTAGGCATCACGGCCATTGCCCTAGAAGAAGTACCTGGTCCATCTGCTTTGTCAATAATTTTAATTGGAACCCCAAACTTAGTCATACTTAAAGCCAATACAAGTCCTGTTGGACCCGCACCGACAATCAAAATAGGATTCATCTTCGTCTTCCTCCCTTAAAATAGCACCTTATAATCTAGTCATACCTTCACATCCATGTCACCTTGTACCGCTAATAATCAATATAGCTAACGATACATTGAAACTTCAATCAGTGGGGGTTTTGCTGTCCTCAACTGCTTGTTCGTACCACAAGGGTATGACCTAAAGCCTTTGAACCAATCGGACATTTACTGGTAGTCGATCCCCCACTTATCCATATTGGTTTCACTTTATTGCTTGAAGTGGGGCTTACTGCCAATTATATGTGGGATAACCGTCTACATGCTTTAAATCAGGAAGCTCCCATATCGACTCATAACCCTTCCTAAACTTAATGCAGAAGAATTATCTAGAACGTATTCCAATCCAAATAAAGTCTAAATCTCTTGGTGCAATAGGCATAAGCCTCTGTACGAATTAAACCTGTTATACCATTCTTAACAGCTAAAAATTGCATTGGAACAAAAATTGCTGATACTAAAAAATTTGTGCCAATCTTTTTCCAAGACCTTGTAGCACAGCAGGAGGTCGTTCAACAAACGATTCAAGCGTTTTCCCTTCCAGCTTCTCTACGACTACGAATTCTCTATTAAACGATTTCCCCTTATGAACAACCCTTGGTCAGGAAGTTAGATTATTTAATGTATTATTTATACGTTCTAAGGAAAATACGTTTCTTGGATCAATCCCAAATATTCTTTTACATTTCTACCCAAAATCATTACTCTGCTCATCTACCATTCTCGTAATACGTACAACCACTGCCTGACGCTTCGTTTGCACAAACGAAACATCACTTGCCTGATCTTCGTAGCTAGGCGTTAATTTAGTAATATATTGAATTGGCTCATGAAATAAGAATTGTAAGTACATCAATTTTCCTTTCTATACAATCCTATTTCGATAGCTGTACTAATTTTTCCTGCTTTGATGCAGAGACATGATTTTAACTACCTACTCTACTATCGCTTGTTTTGTAGGATTACGACTAAATTCAAATAGGGTTTTAACTTGATCTACGGTATTTCGACCGACAGAAAGAACTGGCAGCTGATCCTCTGCGAAAAAGTCTATCCCTTTCGTTTCAATACCAGTACTCTCCTCTCCACCAACAATTTCACAACGAATAAATAGTTTATAATAGTGATAGGGTTGTGGCGGATGAGAGTGCTTATTCATATCTAACAACGCAAGCAATTTTGTTGGCACGACATGATACCCTGATTCTTCCCATATTTCCTTCACAATGTTCTCATTAGGTGATAACCCCACTTCGCAAAAGCCTCCAGGCAGTGACCATTTATCATCCATTTTTTCTCTAACCATTAATATTTTTTCTTCTTTAAATACTGCACCCCTCACATCAAGTTTAGGTGTTTGATATCCTTTTTCATATGCAAATAAGTTCGATAATTGCTGCATCTCTATTTCCGAATAACTCTCTATTATTTCTTTACTTATTTGCTGTAGCTCTTCATAGCGCTCTCGATCATATATATCCTTCGTGAAAGTTAAACCAGCTTGGGATAGAGATTGTAATCTTCTTGCCCAATCTAACCATTGGTAACTCATCGGAACCTCTCTCCTCTATTCATCAATTTCCTTTTCTACAGTTTATCAAAATAACAAATCCTTGAAAGGAATTTGTTTATTATATAAGAAGTTGGGCAACGTAAGTGTTAGTGATGAAATAACATGATGAACTTAGCTAGAGAATTTACTGCGATCCATTCTCTAATTTCATCTTTAGGAGGTAAAAATAATGGGGCATGAACAGCATCAGGAGCTTATTCGCGCATTACATGAATGCATGACAGCATGCAATCATTGCTATGACGCCTGCTTGCAGGAGGAAGATATCAAAATGATGACCAACTGTATACGTTTAGATCGAGAATGCGCAGATATTTGCAGCTATCTGGAGCAAGCAATCTGCAAAGGGACACCATTTTCTGCTGCGTTAACCTCTGTCTGTGCAGAAATTTGCGAAGCCTGTGGAAACGAATGCAAAAAGCATGCACACGATCATTGTCAGAGATGTGCAGATGCATGCTTTGCATGTGCGGATGCTTGTAAATCAGCTTAAAGAAGAATGCTAATTTAAAGACAAGAGGCTGGGACAAAACACAACTTCTTTACTCAAAATACGAATTAATCAATAGGAGTATTATCGCTGCACCGTGAAAATATACGCGCTTTCCGCGGCACGGCCTCAGCTAACTTGGTAAAGAAAAACACGTTACCAAGTGGATCTTCGGACACGTGCTTATATCAGGTGCTAAATGAATGATTCTAATCAAAAAACGGACGATAATTAATTCTTTTGTCTCAGTCTCCTACTTCGCTCATTTATCACTTCAAAGTTATATGCTTAGTCCAACTCCTATTTACATCTACTTAATCTTGAACCACCCATTTATAACCTACCCCCCAAACAGTCTGCAAATAGTCATCTATGGAAAACCCAGCCTGTCTTATTTTTTCACGCATATTGCGCACATGAGAATCAACGGTCCTTCCTTCCGTATCGGAATGATAACCCCAAATTAATTCAATAAATTGCTCCCGTGTAAATACCTTATTAGGGTGTTTCATTAAGTGACCAATCATAAAAAATTCTTTGGGCGTCAGCTTAATCACCTGATTACCATAGCTTAATTCAAACCGTTCCTCTTCCCAGCGTAGACCATCAACCTCTATTACATTTTTTGGTACTGTACGACGTAATAACGCTTCTATTCTAGCTAATAACTCCTGTGCATTAAAGGGCTTTGTTACATAATCATCAGCTCCTAAACGAAGCCCTCTAACAATATCCTCTTGCTGATCTCGTGCAGTTATCATGATAATCGGTATATCAGAAAATTTTCTGATAGATTGGCAAAGCTCCCAACCATCTATCTCAGGCATCATGATGTCCAACAGAATAATATCAAAATTTTCTTTTTCTAAATGCTCTAGTGCCTTTGTAGCATCTTGCGCCTTTGTACAGATATATTTGTGTGGCTTCAAGTACAACGCTAATAAATCCAACATCCTTTGTTCATCATCTATTAAAAGTACATTCTTCAATAACCTCACCCTTTGGTACTTTAATGATTACCTTTGTTCCAACGTCTTGTTCACTGTATATTTGGATGATACCATCATGAGCCTCAACAATTTCTTTGGCAATGGCAAGACCTAATCCACTACCACCATTTTTTCGAGAACGGGATTTTTCAACACGATATAAGCGATCAAACACATAAGGCAAATCCGTTTTCGGTATGCCTTCACCTTGATCACGAACGATAATCTCAATATACCTATCACTGTCCTTTACTTCTAGTTTAATTTCCCCACCTTTTACCGAATACTTGTTGGCATTATCTAAAATATTTAATAGAACTTGCTGAAAGCGATTTGGATCTATGTAGCATGAAATATGATTGGGACAACGTACAAACAGCGCGACATCTTTTTTCTCTAGCACAGGTGTTATGAAGTCGACAATAGATGTTACAAGCTGCTTTAAAAAGACTTTCTCACGCCTTATAGGAAAAGAATGTTGATCCATTTTCGCTAATTCAAATAAATGTTTGATTAAAATAGATAGGTTTTCCGTCTCTTCACGAATAATACTAATATATTCTTTTAAATCTGCATCTGTTAACGCCTGACTATAAACTATATCCGCATACCCTTTCATATACGTTAGTGGTGTCCGTAATTCATGAGAGATGCTTGCTAGGAATTCATTTCTTTCATTCTTCAACCGGTCTAAATCATTGGATAAGCTTGTGATCGCCTGTGCTAATTCACCCAGTTCATCCCTTCTTTCTGTATGTAATCCAATAAAATGATTCCCTTCACTTAGCTGTTCTGTAGCACGCTTTATTTTCATCAATGGCAGTGTAATAAATCGAGAAAGAATAAAAATGGTAATAATCGTTAAAACCACCGTAATGATACCAATAAATAAAAATTGATTACTTAAATGATCTAAGACCCGCTTGACTTGATTGGTATGAGCGAACATAAAAACATGCCCGCGATGCTCTTTATTTATCGTGATGGGACTATCCGTAGCAATAAACTGTCTATCCTTCCATCTGTCTTCAATGACAACACCTTCTGAAGGTATGGAATCATAGTTCGTACGCTCAATAACCTCTGTCATTTCCGACTGAACTGGATCTGAATGAACTAGAATCTTTCCTGCTTCATCAGTAATGATAACGACAAACTCAGATGCAGATTCCATTAACCCAACGTGTTCAAGCGTTGTTGCCTCAAAGTTGTCCTCTAACACTTCACTATGTGTATTACCTCGTGCAAGTAAATTATTGATTATTTCTTCAATACGCTCACTGGCTAAATTCATGTAGAGAATAAAATAGAGCAAGCCTTCTATTATTAAAATAACGAAAAAGAAAAGCATACCTATTTTTAGAGAAAGCTTATTAACCATATTAACCGCCTTTCAAAATCGGTAATAGCTGTATCTGTAATACAGTCTCTGTATACTTATTATAATCTATAAATTTTTTCATTATATTACCTCCCCCATATATTAAACACTTCTATTCAGTGTATTAAAAAATTATTGATTTTCTGTGCAGACGAGCTATGCAGCTAATATTTTACATTTTTTGTATATAATATGTCATATAAACTGCAAAAAATCTGCAAATTTACTGGGTAAATTAATAGAGACATATCACTAACAAGAAGGGGGTAGTCTCATGAACAAGCGGAAATGGGGATTGGCAATTGGTATATTTATTGTAGCAATGACACTATCAGCATGTGGAAGTACACAGGAAAATAACGATGGTCCTACTGAAAACGCGGATCCAGAAACGGAATCCGGATTAAGTGATCACGATCAAATGGAACATTCTAGCTCTGAATACGTACCAAAAGGCTTACAAACAGCAAAAAACCCAACATATGAGGTTGGCAGCAAAGCAATAATTGAAACAGATCATATGGAAGGAATGAAAGGTGCTGAAGCAACCATTTCTGGTGCATATGATACTACTGTATATACCATCACCTATACCCCGACTAATGGCGGAAAAAAAGTAGAGAACCATAAATGGGTGATACATGAGGAGCTAATGAACCCTGGAGCTAAGCGGCTGGAATCTGGATCAGAAGTAAAAGTAGAAGCTTCTCATATGAAAGGAATGGATGGAGCTACTGCCACCATCGATTCAGCTAAAGATACAACTGTATACATGGTTGATTATATATCTAACACAAGTGGTGAAGAAGTTAAAAACCATAAATGGGTAACTGAGGATGAGCTTTCTCCCGCCAACTAAAGAATCACGTACCTATTAAATAAAATTACCATATGTAAAATAAGATTCAGCAGATAAACAGCTGAATCTTATTTGTTATATTGTTATTAGTTAAACCAAGCCTTATCCAATTGTTGATAATAATCATCCAGTTCCTTCTTTAACCGATAATAGATGATTCTTTCCGAGATATTCAAGACTTCTTCATTACCGTTTGCTTTATCGACTTTAAGCTGATATGGCGTAATTTCTCTTAATAACCGGATAAATCGATAATAATCTGTTGTATCAAAAACGAACTTCATTTGTTTCTCCATTACCATACTCCTTATTTATCAACCAATTCTTTCTTCTATAGTAAAAGGAACATATGGAACTGTTGTGTAATTCATATGGAATTTATGTGGAGATTCTAAAATTTCATTTCTTTAAACTAACTAATTGCATCCTTATCTAGCTTATAAAATTGTCTTTTTGAGGATTTTAAAACAACAGAGCAAATTATTAACCCAAGTACTAATAAAACGATAGATCCAGTTATCATCACTGGTCGAATTGCAATTAACTCTGCTATCAAACCAAAAGCTCCTGTCAAAAAAATAATAAAAAAAGCTTCTACTATACTAAATATACTACTAAATCTACCCATTAAATCAACTGGTACATTATTTTGATAAAAGGTCATGAAACCTGTGTTAGCAAAAGATAGTGCAAACATGATGACGAAAAAACCTATAGCAGCCATACCATAATTAGTTGAAAAAGCAAAGATAAGATAACCGATGGCAGTGACCAAAACTCCTAAACCTATTAAATAATAATTTTTCACCCAGTTCGCTATTACACTATTCACGATTGAACCAATAATAAATCCGACACCAGCTATACTTACAAGTAAACCATATTCACTCTCACTAAAAGACAACGCATCTGTCGCCAAAGCAGCTTCTAATGAGTCAATAGCAGTCATCAAAACAGTAACCCCACTAAACAGCAAATAAACAGTAACAATGTACATCGATGTCTTACTAAAAGTCACAACTGTTTTCCAATCTGATTTAATCATTTGCCATGATACACTAGCTACCTCTGGGTTATTTTTCGCATCAACATTAGGTAATATTAATAAGATTACTGCTGATAGTAGAAGAAAAACACCATTTAAATGAATAGCTAAAAAAGGTGAACCCAGCAGAAATAGCAATCCAGCTATCGACGGTCCAAGTAAAAATCCACAAGACGAGGTAAAATTTCTTAATGCATTAAAGCGTTGTCGATTCTTTTTAGGAATTAACTTCGTAAAGTAAACCATTGATGTATGACCGAAAATAGAATCTGCAATATTAATGACAAAAACGATTCCATACATAATCCAGAGCTTGGATATAAAGGGAAGTATTAAAATCAATATCCCTCTACATATATCTAAATTAATCATTAGCTTCCGTTTGTTCAGACGATCAATATAACTACCCGCCCAAAAACTTGAAAAAATAGAAGCAATCGGTTTTAGCATATATAGAATTGAAACGGCCAATGGTGAACCTGTCCATTCAAGCACAATTAAATTAAGTGCAATTAAATATATCCAGCCACCAAGATTCGATATACCTATACCTAACAATAGTAATAAAGGATTCCTCCATTCACGCAACGCAACCACCATTTTGAATCCCCCCAGTTTTATTTAAAACAAAAAAAGTGGCAGTGCCTCCGCTAGCTTAAAACTTTAAAGAACTTCTAAAATACAGGCACTGTAACTAAACTCTGATGTAAATAAAAAATCTCACCTCCCAAGACAGTCATCTTGGGGGCGAGATTTGGAATCCAAAATCGCGGTGCCACCCCATTTTATTCCTGTGTCGCCACAGAAATCTTATCAAGTACGGCAGCTAAACAACATAGCATGCTTATACCCTATCCCTATAACGGGAGATCCCGTCACACGATCCTTTCCTATAATAAAAAAATAGGAAATTCCCATGCGCAGCTCGGAGCCTTGTTTCAATGGACTCGATACTCCTTCGTTTTCAGCTAAGCGAAAGGTCTCTGTTTAAGCTCTTATCCATCTACTCTTCTCATCATTGCCTTTATATAAAATATTTCTATTATCTTACTGAATTATAGAGGCTTTGTAAATACTTCACGTTAAGAAAATGAATGACTTACAAATTCCTGTCCTTTCATTTTCCTTTCACAAAAAGTGAGTAGCGTTCTCTTCAATTCAAGAAAAACCTTGGTTACTAAATAGCTAAAAGGATTTTCTAACTCTCATAATAAGCTTAGCCGGTAAACACATCTTCTGCTGGGTAACGAATGGATGATTTCTTTCTTTGTCTAGCGAATACAAATGCCAGCGTTAATGGTCCGATTCGACCAATAAACATCATTATGATAATGACACATTTTCCAAATGATGTTAAATCACCTGTCAACCCCATCGACAAACCTACCGTACCAAAAGCGGAAATGACTTCAAATACAATTACTAGGAACGGTGCTTTCTCCGTAATGCTTAATATAAAAACAGCGACAAAGATTACTAATATACTAATAATCATTATCGATAAAGCACGTAAAATAACATGTGGCTTAATGGTTCGATCAAAAGCCGTTGTCTCATTCTTTCCTCTTAAGTAGGACAACGTTGCTAAAATCATTACGATAAAGGTGGTTACCTTAATACCACTGCCTGTTGAACCACTACCAGCTCCAATAAACATGAGCATCATTAACACTAAAATAGATGGTACAGTCATTTCAGCAATATCCAGTGAATTAAAACCTGCCGTTCTTGGAGTAACTGCTTGAAAATAAGATCCCCATAGCTTATCCATTAACGGTAGATTACCAATTGTAGCTGGGTTGGAATACTCTAACACAAATAAAGTAAATAATGCTACGATATTGATGATCAATGTTCCAACAATCATTAGCTTCGAATGTAAGGATAATTTCTGAAAACCCTTCTTATCCCATATATCCACTAGCACCGTAAATCCAAGTCCTCCTGTGATAAATAGTCCTGTTATAACAACATTAATCATAGGGTCCCCCACAAATGAAGAAAGACTATCAGACCATAAAGAAAAACCTGCATTATTAAAGGCGGATATGCTATGAAAAAGGCTTTGATGTAAACCTTGCTCCCAGCCGAATTCTGGAACCCAACGAATCGTTAGCAAGAGAAAGGCGATAGCCTCAATAGAGATAGAAAATATAAATAATAGCTTCACTAATCGAAGCAGTCCTCCTAGCGATGTTTCATTTAAGCTTAATGATTCCTGTGTTAGCTTTCGTTGATGAAGTCCGACTTTTTTTCGAAGCATCATTAATATTAAAACAGAAAATGTCATTAATCCTAAGCCACCAATTTGCATGAGCGTCATAATAACCAGCTCTCCAAAAATGGTAAAAGCATTTCCGGTATCCACAACGACTAAACCTGTCACAGTAATAGCTGATGTAGCAGTAAACAAGGCATCTAACCAGGATATCGGAACTTCAGTTGCTATTGGTGTTTTTAAAAGTACCGTGCCAATGATGATAAATACCAAGAATCCCAACGCCAGAATTTGCGGTGGACTTAAATGAATAATACTACCTCGCAGCGGATGTAACGAAATGATTTTCCTCATCTTCTACATACCTCTATTTTCAAATCGTTTAATATCATTCTTATGTCCCATTACAACCAATATATCATCTTGATATATGAAATCGTTCGGTAGTGGTGATATATTTACTTCATCTCTTCGCTTTACTGCTAAAATTGTGCAGCCATATTTTTTCCTGACATCAAGCTGTACAAGTGTATTATTACTAATTTTTTTAGTAGCTACTAATTCCACAATACTATATTCCTTCGACAGTTCAATATAATCAATTATTTTTTCAGAATCAAGTTGGTGAGCAATCCGCATGGCCATCTCTTTTTCAGGCTGTATAATACGGTCTGCTCCAATCTTTTCTAATACTTTAAAATGTTGTATATTTTGCGCCTTCACCCATACCTGCTTAATACCCATTTCCTTCAATAACAATGTGCATAAAATGCTTGGTTGAATATGCTCGCCTATGGCTACAATCGCAAAATCAAAATTTCGAAGACCAAGTGATTTTAACGTTCTTTCATCTGTTGCGTTAGCCACTGCAGCATGAGAAGAAAATTCCTTAAGCGAATCGACAATAGACTCATTTGCATCAATAGCTAATACCTCATGTCCTAATTGATATAATTCTTTGCATACGTTGCTGCCAAATCTCCCTAGACCAATGACTGCAAATTGTTTCCTTTTCAACATTCATCCTTCTTTCTCTATATCCTTTATGTAAAACCCATTCGCTGTCACCTCAAAAGGATGTTCAAAGCTTGATTAAATCAGTTTGTTACTTCATAAGTGCTGAAGAAGCACAAAGCATATACAACATAGATTCTATTTATCATCGCTGTTTGAACATACAATACGTTATCAACGAAAAAAAGACCATTACAAACAGAATGGTCTAAAGGATGACCCTTGGACCTTTCTCCCCAGATTTAACAAAACGCTTACGAGGTTAGCTGTCGGATTAGGGACTGAGAGTATCCCTTCTTAACTAGTAAGATTCACCCCAAGATAGGAATTTATCCTATCAAAAATGGTTCCCCCGCTCAAAGGATTCAGCGAATAAAAGGCATTAGGATATATTAATTTTCCACCCAATATAAATCATAATAGATATGTTATAATCTACGCCGATTATAAGGTGTTGTCAATAGAATTTTTGAATGTCATCGCAATAAAAATTACCGATCATTTAAACTTGAACAACTCAAGAAATCATATAGATGGGTTTATTATTTTGCATTCATTAACCGTAATGAATTTAACACAACAATAAGCGTCGCTCCCATATCTGCAAATATCGCAATCCACAGAGTCAACCAGCCTGGAATAACTAAAAGCAATGCAACTAATTTTAAAACGAAAGCGAAGATTATATTTTGTTTAATTATCTTCAACGTTTTTTTGCTTAACGCCATTGTATAGGGAAGCTTATCTAAATCATCCGACATCAACGCAATATCTGCTGTTTCCAATGCTGTATCTGCTCCTGCCCCGCCCATAGCAATACCGATATTAGCTGCTGCTAATGCGGGAGCGTCATTAACACCATCACCTACCATTGCAACACTTCCATATTGCTCACGAACCTGCTTAATCGCTACTAGTTTATCTTGAGGCATAAGTTCTGCTTTTGTCTCTGTTATACCAATTTGTTGAGCAATAGCTTTTCCGGTAGCTTGATTATCACCTGTTAGCATTACCGTACACTTGCCTAATTGAACAAGTCTTTCAATGATGGAAGGACTGTCTTTTCGTATTTGGTCGGCAACAGCGATTAATCCTTCAATCCTCGCTGGTGTTCCAAGTAGCATAACTGTTTTTCCTTCTGATTGGAGTTGTTGGATTTTTTGTTCTGTCTCAACTGGTAGCTTTATCATATCTTTAAATAAAGCTGGACTACCTATTATATATTGCTTACCTTGGACTACTGCTCTTGCCCCTTTTCCAGTAAACGATCGAAAATCAGTTGCATCCCATGTTTCTACCCTTTCTTCCTTCGCCTTACGTATAATCGCTGAAGCAAGCGGATGCTGCGAATATGATTCAATCGCCGCTGCAAATGCAAGCACATCACCATCAGTCATGGCTCCAATTGATACTACTTCTGTTACGACAGGTTTCCCTTCTGTAAGTGTACCAGTCTTATCAAAAGCAATTACTTGGAGTTTACCGGCCTCTTCTAGATGAATACCGCCTTTTATTAAAACACCTTTACGGGCTGCATTACCGATTGCTGTTACAATTGCTACTGGTGTTGATATAACTAATGCACATGGACAACCTACAACAAGGACTGCTAAACCACTGTATATCCATTCTGACCATACCCCTCCAAATAATAATGGAGGTACAATAGCAATTAGCAATGCAATAATAAGAATTACTGGAGTGTAATACCTCGCAAATCGGTCAACAAACTGTTGGGACGGAGCACGCTCTGCTTGTGCCTCCTCCACCAAATGAATAATCTTGGCAATTGTTGTATCTTCTGCAAATTTTGTTACGCGAATTTCCAGCGACCCTTCTTCATTTAACGTACCTGCGAATACTTCCTCTCCAACTGATTTATATACGGGTATCGATTCACCCGTTATAGCAGCTTGATTAATGGATGATTCTCCCGATACTACTTCCCCATCCATAGCAATCTTTTGTCCTGGTTTAATAACCATAATATCACCAATCTGCACATCCTCAACATCTATTTCAATCAAGGAGCCTCCACGTTTAATAGTAGCACGGTTAGGAGCAATATCCATTAGTGATTGAATGGATTTCCTTGCTTTATCCATTGAATATCCTTCTAGCGCTTCACTTAAAGCGAAAAGAAAGACAACAACGGCACCTTCTGCCCACTCCCCAATTATGGCTGCACCAATAATAGCGACTGTCATTAATGTCTTCATATCAAATTGCAGCTTGACAAGATTTTTAAATCCAATTATGAATAAATGATAACCACCGGTTAAAATCGCTACAGCGAACATTCCAACAGTTAAAGGGTTGTTTTCTCCTAGCTGGAAGAACAGTGTATATCCGATAATTGTAAAAAGCAGAGAAAGCATAGAGGCTATATTGTCACGTTTTTTCCAGAACGGCCGTTTGGGTTTCGTTCGTTGTCGCTCTGGGTATAATTTAATCCCATCGAACGCCCCTGCTTTTTCTAATTGCGCAATAGAAGCTGCTCCTTGTACCGTAATTTTGGATGCACCAAAATTAAGCTGCACATCATCTACACTATCAATAGCACGAATATTCTTTTCGAACTTTGCGGCACAATTCGTGCAGGATAAGCCTTCTAAACGATAGACCTGTTTATTCTCCACTTCCAACACCTTCTTTTGCATGCACAATAGCAATTGTTACTAATTGATGAATATGTTCATCCTCCAACGAATAAAAAACCAACTTTCCTTCTTTCCGATATTTTGCTAATCCCATATTCCGTAATAGCCTTAAATGATGAGAGGCTGTTGCCTTAGTACAGCCTATGATATGAGCAACATCACAAACACATAATTCTTTTTCTAGTGTAAGTGCATACGCAATTTTTAAACGTGTTGCATCAGCAAGTGCTTTAAAAATCTGCTCCACGCCTTCTACTTTATTTATTTTTGGCTGCATTCGATTTACCTTATTCTCATCAAAACAAAACGTTTCACATGTATCATTAGTGGAATTTACACGTTTTTCCGTAACCATTAAGAACACCTCATTCAAATAATCATTTGATTGTTTGACTATAGTGTATGGAAACAATACCTGTTTTGTCAATTATACTTTTTAACAATTTTTCATAAAGTATTTGACAACTTTGTGAACAAGGTGAATAATATAAGTATAAGGAGGATGAGCGAGATGGAAATAAATGAAAAAATGCTAAATGCCGTTAAGTACGTAGGGGCAACTGTATTATTCATTGGAATTGCACTATTTGCATATGGATTTTTCGTAAGCGGATACAGTGTGGTTACCGGCATTGGCATTGGCACAATCATGGGGGCAGTGTTTATCTTTCTAATGGGTATATTCTTCGTAGCAACAGAAGAAGTAATAAAGAAACGAACAAAGAAGATCGAGATTAGTAAATCCTACCATAAATAAAAGGAGTGTCTATCATGACACTCCTTTTATAGTTATAACTGATTTTTTAGGCACCTGATCTACCCTAATATGCTCAGGTATCAATAGCCGTTATTCTTATACATAACCCCAAATCATTGCCAATAGCGTACCAAATACCGTAAGTACAGCAATGATAATACCGTAGTACACACTTGTATAAATCGCACCTTTATCTTCAGATTCACCAGCGTGCATAAATACGACTAATTGCAATGCTGCTTGGGCAAATGCGGTAATAAGCAGGATCGTCAACCCAAGAGCAAATGACATATCCAAGATATATACTAACAGCGCGACGCTAGTCAAAATCAACGAGAAAACAAAGCCCATCACATGCTTAATCGGGAATAATTCTTTCATTTACATCATTCCTTTCAAATAAACGAAGCTGAATATAAAAATCCAAACAACGTCTAGGAAATGCCAGTAAAGAGAGAAAATAAATGATTTATTAGCTGTTTCTGGAGTCAGTCCTCGTTTAATCACTTGAATCATTATCATAATTCCCCAAAACAACCCAAATGTTACGTGCGCGCCGTGTGTACCTAATGTCGTTAATAAAATAGATGTGAATGCACTAGTCTGTATACCAGCACCTTCATGGACATAATGAATAAACTCATACACTTCAAAGCTCAAGAAAGCAGCACCAAGTACTAATGTAATGATGAAAAATGTCATCATTGCCTTCTGTCTACCGAGACGCATAGCATGAACACCTAAACCAATTGTAAAACTACTAGTTAATAATAGAAGCGTTTCTGCAAGAACTGGGGAGATTTCAAATATCTCGGCACCTGTTGGTCCAGCTCCTGTACGACCTTCCAACGTAAAATAGGAAGCAAATAGTGTTCCAAACAACATGATTTCTGCTCCAATAAATATCCAGAAACCTAATATATTCATACGTCCTTGCTCTGTACTATATTCAAGCGGTTGCGTGTTATCCTTATTCATTTCTAGCACCCCGCAATTCCGATTCAGTTCTATCAATTTCCGCAACGGAAATATGATGCCCATGATCTTTCTCAAATGAGCGATGAAGCATACATGCAAATATACCAATCAATGAAACTACCGCTGTAATCCACATGCTAAATACAAAGGCAAATCCAAAGATGAAGAAAAACACACTCATAACAAATGGTACACCACTATTATTAGGCATATGAATTTCTTTATATCCACCTTTAAATAATGTATGACCATTTTTCTTGGAATCCCAGAATGCCTGACTAGAATTTACTTGTGGTGTAATGGCAAAGTTGTACTCAGGTACTGGATTATGTGTTGCCCATTCTAATGAACGTGCATTCCATGGATCATCGCCAATATCTCTTGATGCATAACGTGTACTATAGTAAATATTGTATACAATGAGGATAAACCCAACTGCAAGACCTAAAGCTCCAATGAATGAGAGCATATTCCAAAATCCGAAGCCAGTAGATTCAGAGTACGTGTACATACGACGAGCTTGCCCATCTAATCCAGAAATAAACATTGGGAAGAAGGCAAGGCAAGTTCCGCCAGCAATAAAACCAAACGCCCATCTACCAATTCGTTCATTTAACATAAACCCAAACATCTTCGGCCACCAGTACGTAAGACCAGCAATCATCGCAAAGACAACACCAGGTATAATTACTAAGTGGAAGTGTGCTACTAAAAACATCGTATTATGATATTGATAATCAGCAGCTGACATTCCAAGCATTACACCGGTCACACCACCTATGGTAAAGATCGGAATAAACCCTAACGAATACAACATAGGTACAGTAAACTGAATTTTTCCTTTCCACATGGTTAACAACCAGTTAAAGATCTTAATTCCAGTCGGGATCGCAATAGCCATAGTAGTAATGGAGAAGATACTATTAACCATTGCTCCTTGACCCATTGTAAAGAAATGGTGTACCCATACGACAAAGGAAAGTAAGGAAATAATGACCATGGAAGCGACCATGGAATTGTAACCATATAAATTCCTTCGAGAGAAAGTAGAGATTACCTCACTATAAATACCGAAAGCTGGCAGAATCAAAATATAAACCTCTGGATGTCCCCAAACCCAAAACAGGTTAGCCCAGAGCATATCCATTCCGCCATCTGTCGTTGTAAAGAAATTCGTTGCAAACAAACGATCCATAGTTCCCATCGCTAATGCAACGGTAAGAACTGGGAAGGCAAATACAATAATGACGTTTGTAATTAACCCTGACCATGTAAACATCGGCATTTTCATAAGCGTCATACCAGGTGCACGCATTTTAAGGATCGTCACAATAAAGTTAATACCTGTTATTAACGTACCAAGCCCGGATATTTGCAGAGCTAGCATGTAATAATTTGTCCCGACAGACGGACTTAGCTCATCTCCAGCAAGTGGAAAATAAGACGTCCAACCTGAGCTTGGTGATCCACCAATGACAAAGGAAAGGTTAAATAACATTGCACCCATAAAGTACAGCCAAAAACTAACTGCATTTAATCGAGGAAAAGCAACATCCCTTGCACCAATCTGTAACGGTATAACAAAGTTCATTAATGCAATGATAAATGCCATTGCCATAAAGATAATCATAACGATGCCATGTGTGGTGAATATTTCATTATAATGCTGCGCGTCCAGCAGTGCGTTCTCTGGAACAGCTGTCTGTGCTCGCATCATTAATGCATCTACCCCACCTCTAAATAGCATTAGCAAGGCGGATATTAAATACATAATTCCAATTTTTTTATGGTCAACGGTTGTAATCCATTCCCGCCATAGATACCCCCATTTTTTAAAATAGGTAAGACCAACTACGATTGCTATTGAAGTGAGGACAATAGCAACCATAGCAGCATATATCGCAGGACTTGGATGTGGGATCATAAAACGTTCAAAAAAGTCCATTTTTCTTACTCCTTTCCGGATAACCCGATGTACTAAATCTTAATGATGATCTTCTGTGTGCTCATTTGTCTCATCTGCATGACCGGAATCCGAATTGTGTTGTTCATGTTCATCCTGCTCTACACTAGAATCACCTTCATGTTCACTATGATCATCTTCCGAGGTAGAACCATGATTATGTCCACCATGATGACCTTCTGGCGGAGGCATAAATTCTAGGTGAGTTCCAGTAAATGTTAATTGACCCAGGTGCCCTGGCTCCAGCAATTCATCAAATTTATCTTCAGTAAGTGGGTCTGCAGTTTGTTTAACTTCATCAACCCATTCATCAAATTCTTTTTGAGGCATTGCTTCTACACTAAATGAATTCTCAGCGAATCCTTCACCACTAAAGTTTGCATTTCTACCCATATATTCACCTGGTACATCTGCACCTAAATGAAGGGTAGTAATCATATCAGACATAGCATATTTTTGACCACCAAGTTGTGGTATCCAAAAACTAGTTATCGGCCCATATGAATAGAGTCTAAATTCAAGCGGTCTATCTGTTGGTACATATAGATAATTTACTGTTTCAATGTCCTGTTCAGGATAACTAAAATGCCATTTCCAATCGGATGAAGATGCATATACAACTAAAGGTTCATCATTCTCGTATCCTTCTGGAGTTGCTTCCACTTTGTAGTTACTCTGGACGGAGATAATGGATAAAACAATTACAATTAGTACTGGAATCCCTACTATTAGTGATTCAACAATAATATTTCCTTTAATATACGGTGGTTCATATGAATCTGGTTGTTTAGATGCACGATATTTAAATAGTATATATACTAGCATTGCAAATACTACAATTACGATCACAGCCATAATTGCTATTGATATCCAAATGACATTGGCTTGTGTTTGCGCCTGTGGCCCTTTTGGATCCAAAACTAACAATGGCTCACAACCTGTTAGCACCGCTAATAATGTGAATAGCGATGCTAGTATCGCCCATTTAATCTTCATAAAGAGATACCCTCCCCTGCATGTTGTTGATATGAAATGTATTGAAATATTTTTGTTACATACTTCACAAAATCCATTCATCTATCTTAATACCATATACGGTGAAAAACAATAGAATGTGCTGGTTGTCAGAAAATGTTCACGGAGTTTGGTACAAAAAAATGAACATTAATTGAATAAAATATGTCAATACGTAAAAGGAAATATTAAGTTACCTTCTCTTTCCTAGCTAAGCTAGCATGGAACTATATAGAAATACGGTATATAATAGAGCAAAATCGAATCATGAAGTTGTCCTATCTGCGAATTATTCCTTAGAGAGGGAAATAACATGCGAAATTATTATCCTTTACAACCACCAATCTTTGAAAAGAGCCTAGGAAACCCAAACTATCAATATCAAGAATATTTACCTAGTAAGCTTTTATCTGATTATGTTGTATGTTACTGGTCTGTCCATTACCATCCGTTAGATACCTATCCATTACATCGAATTGTTCCAGACGGCTGTATCGATATTATATTCGACCTTCAATCAACTTCCTTCGCAAAGGGCTCCTTTGCTGTCGGCTTAATGACCACATTTGAAACAATGAAACTCAGGCAAAAACAAAACCTGTTAGGAATTCGTTTTTATGCAGATACGGCACGCCGATTTATTATGTATCCTCCCGCCGAATTAATGGATACCCAAGTACTTCTTGAGGATATATGGGGGCAGGAGGCTTCGCTTTTGCAGGAAGATTTGCTATTGTCGAAAAACCTTCCAGAGAAAATTAACAAAATTGAAATGAAGTTAGTAAAGCTTTTATCAAAAAATACACATCGCACAGATTTATTACTAGAAACAAGTATGCAATACTTGTTTACAAATCTGGGCATCTTCCCCATACGCACACTAGCAGAAAAGACCCATTTTAGTGAAAGAACGATTAGAAGGGTCTTCAAGAAGGAATTAGGTGTCAGTCCTAAAGCATTTTCTAATATTATTCGATTTCAAAGTTCATTAAAAGAACTACATGATAATCCCTCATCGTTATCTAACATAGCAGCAAATTATGGTTATTACGATCAATCGCATTATATTCATCAATTCAAACGTCATTACGGCCAGTCACCGAAGCAGATTCTATTAAAATAAAGGAAGACTTCAATCCTTGGGAATTTTATTTATTCCCCAAGGATTGGTAGTACCACAAGGGTGTGCCCTAAAGGCTCTAGAACCAATCGGACATTTACTGGCAATTGATTCCACACTTAGCCTTATTGGTTTCACTTTATTCCCTGAAGTAGGGGGCTTACTGCCAGTTATATGCGGGGTAAAACTTAGATTCGATTGTCCGTTTTTTACAATAACGTACATTCATTCTTATGCTATTATGTGTTTACCATAATATAAAGGAGTGAACACGATGACAAAAAAAATGGATATAAGTTCTTTCAAGCTCGCTCAACATTTCATGAAAAATCATGCAAGACCACTTGAACGAGCACTTTATGAATACGAGTTTGAAGCTACTAATTATAAAAAAGCACTCCAAGAATTAATTGCTTTTCAAAATCCAGATGGAGGTTTTGGTCATGGACTGGAACCAGATCTTCGCTGTAATGAATCCTCTGCATTAGCAACGACATATGCACTTGGAATACTTGGGGAATTACCTGCATTCGAGGAAAAAAAGAATGTTGTTTGCCAAGCACTTGACTACTTTATCACTTCTTATCAAGATGATCATACGGGATGGGATATAATTCCAGTCGAGGCAGAGCGATCCCCACGTGCAATCTGGTGGCAATATGGTGTATTCTCCGACAATTGGGGTAATCCAAATGCAGATATTGTAGGTTTCTTCATACAATATCGGGACCTAGTAACTTACGAAAAACTTGATATGCTCATTGATTATGCAATTCAGCATTTATTAGAGACCTGTGATTTAGCAGAGATGCATGAACTTTTCTGTTACCTTCGCTTATACGAACAGCTTAAGCTAAATACGAAGAAACGTACAAAAATCGAGGATAGGCTACAGCGCTTTATTAATAATTGTGTCATTGCAGATCCTGCAAAGAGAGAAGGATATGTGGCAGGACCATTACAAATTATTGATTCGCCCAAATCAACACATTATCGTAAATTCGCCAATATACTTCCAATGGAACTAGATCATCTAATAGGTCAACAGGCAACCGATGGCGCATGGGCACCTAACTGGGAATGGCACCAATATGAAAACGATTGGCCCATAGCAGAAAAAGAATGGAAAGGCATACTCACATTACAAGCATTACGAATATTAAGGAATTTTAAGTATCTTCCTATATAATTTGTTCTGGAGGTAGGAAATATGAAACCATCTATAACTGTTCTTACATTGGGCGTAGATGATCTAGAACGCTCACTTCAATTCTATCGGGACGGCCTTGGACTACCTACAGAAGGCATTGTTGGTAGTGAGTTTGAGCATGGGGCAGTTGCTTTTTTTGAATTGCAGGCAGGAATAAAGCTCGCTATCTGGAAACGAACGGATATTGCACACGAAGCCAAGATAGAACTAGGTGAACCGAGTTCAACAGAATGTACAATTGGACATAATACTAAAAGTCGTGAAGAGGTTGATGAAGTTATGGAACAAGCTAAAAATGCAGGTGCTATCATAACAGACCCTGCTCACGATACATTTTGGGGTGGTTATTCTGGTCACTTTCAAGATCCTGATGGGCACCTTTGGGAAATTGTTTGGAATCCAGCATGGGAATTGGAATATAACCGATATGAGTAAATTTATGGCAGAGCTAAGAGCTGTCCAATGACAGCTCTATACCTAAACATGAAATTATTCCTTTCCGTGTGCATTCTTAAATTTCAGTGGCATCATTAGGCAATTTCTTTACATGTTGTAGAAATTCGAGCACTTGTTGTGCTTCTTGACGAGGATATGTAAAATCATATACGTTTGCCACCAGCTGTGATGTTTTTTCAAACAACTCACACATCACAAACAATGCTCGCCAGCATGAATCATTGTTCCCTTCAGGATATGTTTGTAATAACTGATACCACGTATCTTCCTGCAAGTATCGCTTTAAATATTTACCGTTTTTTCCAACACTTATCTTAAAGTTTGTTTCTATTCCGACATGCCACTCTAACATTTTACGTAGCATCGATCGAACAAGATTCATATGATCCATCGCATAAAGCATTTCGCAACGCCATAACCCTTTTGCCACATAAGTTGTTACCCACCAAAATTCGTTGCAACAGTCAGCGAAGAATGCAGCTGTTGGTGGCTTTACCCAATAATCCTGATCGGTTGGAAATGGTAGTTCTGAGATACGATTATCTTTATCTAACACTATCTTCGTTAACGAATCTTCATTTAGATAAATTTCCATCTCCTCAATGGGTACTAATGTAAGATCAATTCGATTACCATCGGTAAATAACATTAAATAGGAAAATCGATTTCCCAATTCTGGAGGAAACAGCTTCATATCTTCAGGTGTTTGCATAATTATCCGTTCACCAAACACATCAATCCAACCTGTGTCTTTCATAAAAGATTGTATGTCATTTACTAAAAAAGCAATATCATAATCCATAAATGGATCGACTGGTGCATTCGCATTTGTACGCGAACCATTCATTCCTACAGCACGTATACGATTATCCGCTTTAGCAACAGCTAATACTAGATTCATTATTTGATCCACAGAACGCAACTTATCTCCTCCATTCTAAAATACTTTAAGTATAACATCTTCGTTTAAATAGTTAGAAAATATGGAAAAAAGAAGTTTAGTAGTGGTATAATAGTCTCAGTTTAATTTTTTGGATTCTATCACTCGGAGGTACATAATATGATCGAAAAAGTAAACAGAGCAAAAGAAATACTAAACCAAGTTATTATCGGACAAGAAAAAGTCGTTCATCTTATCTTTGTTTCATTATTGGCAAAGGGACACATCTTGCTGGAGAGTACGCCTGGTTCTGGTAAAACAAAACTTGCTAAGTCCTTTTCCAAAATAAGTAATGTGGATTTCAAGCGTGTTCAATTTACCCCAGATGTTTTGCCTAGCGACATTACTGGTATCCAATTCTTTAATCCAAAGTCACAGTCATTTGAAATGAGGATTGGCCCCATCCAGACCAATGTATTACTAGTGGATGAAATTAATCGTGCCACTCCTCGTACTCAATCAAGTCTATTGGAAGTCATGGAAGAACAACAAACTACCATTGAGGGAGAAACCATTCATATAAATTCTCCTTTTCTCGTAATTGCAACACAGAATCCAATTGAATCGAATCAAGGTACTTTCCCGTTACCCGAGGCCCAATTAGATCGTTTTTTAATGAAGATTCCTTTACAATACCCAACAGCAGATCAGGAGAAAAGCATTTTGTCTACAAATCAGTTGAATGACCCAATTGACAATATTCAACCTTTGTTACAAGCAGAAGAAATAATTAAGATGCAACGGGAAATTATGCACGTAGAAGTATCAGATGTCGTGAAGGATTACTTATTAGAGATTATTCAGGAAACGAGAACCCACCCTGATAGTATACTAGGTGCAAGCACACGTGGAGCACTAGCCTTTATGCGAGCAGCCCAAGCACATGCTTATTTACAAGCTCGAAATTTTGTTAATCCTCAGGATATAAAAGAGTTGGCACCATATATACTTTCACATCGAATGATGCTTACACTAGAAGGATCGATTAAAAAATCTAGCCAAGATGTTCTGTACGAAATCTTAGGACAGGTTAAAGTACCTGTGGAATTGGAGTCTCACTAATTATGCAATGGCAAATAAACACTACTGATAACAAAGTGAAAATACGAGGACTGTTAATTATTTTAACTCTCATACTGGTTATCCTAAGTGTTTGGATAAAACAGCCTTTTATCTTCATGTTCGCTGGAATGATCTTATTGCTTATCTTTCTCGGATTGATCTATGATAGGAATATTGCAAAGGGACTTATCATAGAGAATCCTAAAAGAACACTCCGCTTAACAGAGGGAGAAGAAGCCACTATTGAAATTGTACTAAAAAACAAGTCTTTCCTTCCCTATTTTAACGGTACATTCGAGATGCAAACAAACCAAAAGGTAGCTGGAACAAACAAGGAAATAGCAGCAGAAAGAATGAGACGCATTTCCTTTCGTGTGCCCTTTGTATTAAAAGGGAAAAGTTCTGTTAAGCTAGCTATACCGATTAAAGCGATGGAACGTGGTGTCACAGGTGTTTCTAATGTTGGTATCGTATTTCCTCACCTCCTGAATTTTGAAGCTATACACTTGACGTACCTTCAAAAATATCAAACAGAGATTATTATCTATCCAACCCCATTGCCCGTACATGGAATGGAAAGCTTTAAACAGATGACATTCGGAAACCAGGCGACCTTATTGTCGCCATTTGAGGATCTCCTTCACCCGCTCGGCACTAGGGATTATATACCGTCAGATTCCTTTTCTCGAGTACATTGGAAGGCATCAGCCAAAAGAAACAAATTACAAACTAAAATATATGAACGCAACCGTAATATTTCATGGACCATTTTTGTCAATATTTCCTTGACTTCGCAAATTGGCAATCGCTATACCAGTGGAGATCTAGAGTCCATCATTTCAAAAGCAGCTTTCCTTTGCCAAAGTATTACCGAGCAAGGGTATCCTTTCTCCATTTATATTAATTTGAAACAGTATGGGAATAAACCCTACCATGTTGAGTTAAATCAAGGTAATAATCAGCTAAAAAAAGTATGGGAAATGCTTGCCCGTGTAGATGGAGTAACTTCTAATATAATGAAAATGGAGGAAGTGCTGCATCAGGCTACAACAAAAATGGCAGATTCAAATTTAATTGTCTTCGTTGGTGAAATCACATCAGCTAGTGAATTACTCATTCGAAAATGGAATACACAAGGCAAGAGGTGTTATTTTATTGCAGGTTCAGAGGAGAGTAACACCCTCCAACAAATTCCCAAATGAGGGGTTTTAAAACATGTGGATAAAAACTAAAATGACAAAATACTATCAGTTATTCTATGAAGGAATTCTTTTGTACTTTATTTTAGTCCCTTTTTTTGTACAGTCTGCTTTTCCCGTCCCTTCATGGAGTTTCATTATTGCGGTAGTACTGCTCATCATCATTCAGACTACACTTAGTAAATTTATGAACAATCAAATCTTCTTTATTGTTTCAATCAGTATAAACTGGGCAATATTAGTGTTGATATTTTCGTATCCTATTTTAATTAGCCTTGCTTTTTCGCTATATATGACGTGGAGATTTTTCAAACATCAACAAGTCCCTGATGTACAAAACCAGATTCATATAATCACATGGTTAGCTTTCTTTTTTCTGATTGATTCCGTTTGGTTTTTTGACACTACTCACTTCTGGATGGCAGCTGTACTATTATTCATTCTAATTGCTGGGTATGTTTCAAGTCATATTCAAGCCAGTCAGCAGCAGTCCCTCAGTTCCTTACAATATATCGTCGGAATTTTCATTGCAATTTCAATCATCAGCGTTACCTTGTTCTTTATGTTTTATGGAGTAGTACCAGTAATTACCTTCCTTTGGTTTGGTATAAGCCAAGTAATTGTTTTCATCGGTACTATCTTCGCAAATGGTATAGACATAGCCGGATTCGACCCTGAATTCTTTCAAAACAACAAAAAAGAAAATTACGAAGAAATGGTAGCAAAAATGGCAGAAGAGGATAATCCGTTCGAAGCATTAAAAAATTTAGCAGCTGACGGAGGGCAATCATCTTACCCTTGGCTTTGGCTAATCGGCGTAACTTTGGGAGCAATTTTAGTTATTTCCCTGTTTTTATACTATCGTAAGAAACCTGTTTTTACGTACAAACAGGAAAATATACCGCCGTTTACCTCCACTCCTTTAGATAGTAAAGAGAAAAATGCAAATAAAAAGAAAGGTCGATTTCTGACGCCATTTCGTACAAATTCACTTGATCAAGTTCGTCAGCAGATACTAAAATTTGAAAAAAAAGCACAGAAAAAAGGTATTGGAAGAAAGCCGACCGAAACAATCGAAGAATGGTTTCAACGTTTAGGCGTACAGCATGCACCACTTTATCTTTATCAAGCCGTACGGTATGGCGGTAATCATTTAACAGATAAAGAAAGAAAAACATTTGAAGCGCATTTACAGAAGCTTCAATCAGATCTGGCTTTAGACTAATCTTTGTCAACAATCTGTTTTGCAGCTCCTATAGGAACAAAAATCGACAGAAACGAGTATAAAAGTGCCCAAACACAGCGAAGCGGTTCCGGAAATATACTTCGCATTCCTCTGGCGGCTGTCAGCCCTCCCCTTGCTAGACAATACATCGCAAGCAGAAAAAAGCGCTCGTCTTTTCTAGGAGTCTACATATAGTTCCGGGCTAGTACATTGTGTTTTGGAATGGACCATTTTAGTTATGTCCCGTTCCCTTTTCAAAAAAAGCTGTTAAAATACTAGATTTGAATTGGTTATACACAAGCACTATTATTTTCTACAGTAAGCTCATGCTAAGGACGACATCTTCTGCTTGCAAAATATTATTTTTCTGTTGCTTTCTACTTCTGATATGACTGGTTATAGCTATTGGTAGCCTTTAAATTAACTATTATTTCTATATTCAGTTATACGAACATGGGGTGCTATGACATCTGGATAGAATGAATCTATGTCAAAAAGCTCTTCCAGATGATAGATTCCATTCAATCCTTTCATAGTGTATAGTTTTTCTGTAAGCTTAGCTGCTATCTTAGCAGTTAACAAAGCTTCTTGCCGACCTTGAATGCTACACTCCGCTTTCACTCTTTTACCACTAACCTCTCCAAATGCATCGATTTTCAATGCATATAACTCCTTTCCCCATCTGATTTTACTGAAAAGCCATACCATCACTTTTCGTATAGATTGATATTTTATTAAACGAAATATTCCTACTCGTTTAAGTAACATGATTACATACGTTATAACTTTGGAATCAAAGCATAGTCGAGTAGATACAGTGGGTATCTGCAAGGTATAAGGAAGGGAATTTTGATCTGAAAAATAAAAACGATATCCCTTTCTTTCTCCAAGCTCCTTACCAAAATATGTAGTTTTCCCACTGCTAAATGTGTCCACATTGACCTTTTCCCAATTTGAATAAACCTGAAATCTTGTATTCAGATTATCTATTGTCCATTCAATCGCTGCCCTACCAT
This sequence comes from Virgibacillus sp. M23, assembly GCF_034190895.1. Lineage (NCBI taxonomy): Bacteria > Bacillati > Bacillota > Bacilli > Caryophanales > Bacillaceae > Virgibacillus > Virgibacillus sp. M23. The sequence continues at coordinate 54,665 of NZ_JAWDHA010000019.1, forward strand.
GTCGATCTCCCAATCCTAGCATGACATATATATCCATTTCCTCTGTATTATCTAGGTAGCTTTTTGTATGACGAGCTAATAGATTTGTAAGTCCTGGGGCTAAACCAACGCTTAACACTGCAGCTGTTTTATGATTCATTGCTTCTGTTTGTAGTTCTTCGATACGCGATAGGAATGAATGATTTGCAGAAATATCAATATAATCTACGTTATTTGCAAAGCAAGCCTGTATGAAACCTGTATCTTTTTGATCAAGGCACATTACTACTATCCTTACTGTTTCAAATAAATCTGATGGTAACGACTTTGTTATATCTAATTCAAGAGGTATCACCGAGCCATTTGTTGTACTGCAAAATTCTCTTGCTTTACTAAAGCTTCTTCCAGCGGCGATTACTTTGTCAGGATATAAATTCCCCAGCTGTTGGCAAATCAATCTTCCTACATGGCCATACCCACCTACGACAAGTATATGGTCCTTCATATTGTTTCTTCCTTTCTCTTTTATAAAATGGCTAGATATGAATTACAATGAGTACTGTTCCAAGGAACATCATTGTTATGGTTATCCAAGTATACTTGGTAACTGAATCAATCCCTCTAAAAATTACTGTGGTTAGGAATATAGTTAGTATTGGTTCAGCAGCCGCAATAACACTTACATATGAAACCTGCATTCTTTGAGTTGCTAGGAAGAAGAACAACGGACCTATACTTGTTAATACACCAGAAATAAGGTAGTAAGGATTAATTACCCTAACATTTTTCTTTATATTAGTAATAAACTCTCCACGAATGGATTGATAACAAATAACGAAAACTAAAGAAGCCAGTGTCCCCACCCATACACCAAAAAAAGCATCATTCATTTCGATTAAACCTTGTTTTCTAATTCCTTGGCCAACTCCGAAGATCAAGGCAGAGAATACCGCTAATCCAAATCCCATATACGAATACCTTTTTGGATCGCGTTGGTGTTTCGATGCTTCTATCCTATTCAATCGAAACCCCTCATTTAATACTCCCGCAAGTAATAGAACCATACCAATTCCCGGTAATAATGTAATCTCTTCATTAAGAAAAATGAGAGCAAATATAGTTGTAAAAATAGGAGTAGAATTTCGAATAGCAGAAGCCTTCGATGGACCAATATAGGAAATACTTGAAAACAATGTTAGCCTACCTATTCCAGTAGTACACAATCCCGCAAGTAAAAAGAAGAAGAAAGCTTCCCATGAAAAATGAAAGTCCCACCCCCTTAACCCCATTACAATGAAACAAAGAACACCTAATAAAATTACATTTATCAGAACTGTTATAAACAAGCCGTTATCACTATGAGGAGCTCGCTTTATTCCTTTCTTTACAACTACATTGTTAACAGCAAACATAAAGGCTGATAAAATAGCAAAAATAACACCCATAGTATACTCCTCCTTTAAAAATAAGATTGAATTAAAAGACACACCATGTAGTCTTAAAATGGACCCGCAAGTTTTTTAGTTTAGCTTCTAAACTAAATGTTTAAAAAAATTGCAATCAGCAGTTTTTGATTGCCACTGATTGCTCGTGACTATTCACCATCATTTTCTTCGTTTAATATACTCGTAAATGTTTTTACACATTTTTCAAAAATGGCGATTTCGTCTGAACTTAATTGTTCTCTCAGCTTTCGATAAAAATTCTGATGCAGTCTCCTATGTGCCTGATATGCTACTACTCCCTTTTCTGTTAATGAAATCTCTACAGCCCTTGAATCCTCAGGGTGTGGGGTTCGACACACAATCCCCTTCTTCTCTAAACGCCCTACAACCTGTGTAATTGCACCTTTTGTCACTCCCAGTCGATCAGCCAATTGACTCATTAGTATATTTCTGTCTTCTCCAATTGCATCTACTGCATGAATCTCACTTGGAGTCAAAGTACCCGCATCACTGAAGGTTCGAGGATTACGTTCCAGGCGTCGAAGTTGAAAGATTAACTTACCAATACTATGGCTACTATCCTCTAATTGCTTATAATTATTATTCTTCATACCAATTAGTATAGATACTAAACTAAATAAATGCAACTATTACCCATAATTATATTTTTAAAGGTCATGTTAATAATCACAAAGTGAGAACCTAGTTTTTGTCTAGCCTATCTAACCTAAAACCCTAAACCAACGTCTCCCATAATACTACAACTAGGCTTGCGTTTGAGAACCAATCGTGGTAATCTGGATGTACTATGATTAAAGGAGTGAAGGTTATTTATGTTTTTATCTGCTGTGCTTCAACTTGCTATTGCCTAAATACGGGATACGTATGCCCATTTTTAGCAAGCCAATCGCAAGTTACAAGCAGCGGATAAACACCTGAACTCATTGGATAACCATGGTGTATACTTTTTAAGTATTTACCATTTATACACTGGGCAGGGCGTCCATACGCTCTGTCCAGTTTTTGTTTCTTATGGTATATCCCTCCTTGTACTTGCTGGCTTTTAGATAAAATTAACAAGGAGCGAAAGGTATTATGAGTTTATTAGATGTAAATGCTTTGACACATGGTTACGGAGATAAAATAGTATTAAAAGATGTATCATTTCGCCTGTTAAAAGGGGAACATATCGGGTTAGTTGGACCAAATGGCGCAGGCAAATCTACCCTCTTTCAACTGTTAACTGGAGAATTAATTGCTGATGAGGGAACCATCGAATGGCATCCTAAAGCACATATCGGTAATCTCGAGCAACATATTCATTTAACTTCTGGAACTAGTATTCGTCTATTTCTACAAGGAGCATTTCAAACATTATTTGATGCAGAGAAGGAAATGGAAGACCTTAGTGAACAAATGGCGAATCCTCATACTGATAATTTGGATAACATATTGAAACGGTATAGTGAACTACAAACCTTGCTCGATCAACATGATTTTTATACCATTCCAGCTTCTATCGAAGAAGTTGCTGCAGGACTCGGACTAACCCAATTAGGACTAGATAGAGATGTGAGTATGTTAAGTGGTGGACAGCGTACTAAATTATTACTTGCTAAGCTGCTTTTACAGAAGCCCGATGTACTTTTGCTTGATGAGCCAACAAACTATTTAGATACTGCACATATCGATTGGTTAACCAATTATTTACAAGCGTATCCCTATGCATTTATCCTAATCACACATGATACTCATTTTATGAATGAGGTCGTTCAGGTGATCTATCATTTAGAACATAAAAACTTAACAAGATACACAGGAAACTATCAACAATTTTCAGCGGCCTATGCATTAAGAAGGCGACAAATTCATTTACAATATGAAAAACAACAAGCAGAGATTCAAAAGCTTGAAACATATGTACAAAAAAATAAAGCACGCGCATCGACTGCCAAGATGGCAAAAAGTCGGGAAAAAAAGCTACAAAAAATGGAACGTCTGGATAAACCGACAAATAATCCCAAACCAATGTTTTCATTTACCGTATCTCACCAACCAGTCAATAAATTACTGCAAACTGAAAATCTACAAATCGGCTATGATAAACCATTGTTTTCCAATGTAAATTTAAAATTGGAGCGTGGTGAAAAAGTAGCGCTTGTTGGACATAATGGAATTGGAAAAACAACCACATTAAAAACATTACTTGGTGAGTTAACAGCACTAGATGGTTCCATTACCATCGGCGAGAGGGTTTTACCAGCATATTTCGAGCAGGAAATGCCGTCCATTGCCAAAACTACTGCATTAGAAACAATTTGGTCAGCTTTTCCACACTTAACACAAAAGGAAGTACGACAAAACCTTGCAAGATGCGGACTCAAAACCGAACATATCTTCCAACCACTCTCTTCACTTAGTGGAGGGGAACAAACAAAGGTCCGTTTATGTAAATTAATGTTAGCAAAGAGTAATTTCCTCATTTTGGATGAACCAACGAATCATTTAGATGTTGTAACAAAGCAAGCACTTCAGGAAGCACTAGAAAACTATACGGGAAGTGTTATTCTTGTATCCCATGAACCTACATTTTATGAAAATTGGATAACACAAGTATGGAACATGGAGCAGTGGAGATAACACATTTGTAATGATTTGCTATTAAGGAAACATCACTCGCATGAGAGCTAAGCTGACTAATGACCGTTGACATGTTATGTATTGACAATTAAAAACAAAAACTCCCAGCTAAGAACAGAAGCAGAGACAAAAGAATGAAGAAACAATAAAAAGCGAAAAGATAATTAGTTTAAATTAATTATCTTTTCGCTTTTTGATTAAAATCATTCATTTAGCACCCGAAATAAGCGAGACTCCGGCGGGAATAGCAGGCGTCCGAAGATCCACGTGGTAACATGTTTTTCTTCACCAAGTTAGCTGGGGCCGCGCCCGTGGAAAGCGCGTATAGTTTCACGGTGTGGTAATGATACTCCTATTGATAATATGATTATTCGTATTTTGAGTAAAGACGTTGTGTTTTGTCCCAGCCCCTTTTCGATTCTAAACTAAGTTATTTGCATTTAATAAGTCTCATAAGCACCCACACTGATTACTAAAATAAGTATTCCCCTAACATGTCATATAAAAACAACTATCTTCCTGTATATCTAGACACTCAAGTTTTAAATTATTACTCCCCACTACTTATGGTCATTTGTCACTAGGCTCTACCTGTCCAACAATATGTAACATTGTATTTCTTTCCTGCTGAATACCTTCGATAACACCTTGGCTTATCTCTTGATTTGTCAGCCATCTTGAATAGTTGCTTACGACCTTAAAGCCCAATTGTATTTGGCGATACTGACAATTTGCTGGCACATATAAATAATCCTTTATTCGTTCACTATCTGCACTACTATTAATGATATGAAAGAGCTGCCAATCCGATAATTGATCAGTAACTACTTTAATGATTGATTTTAATGTTTCTTTGGCATCTGACCTTACCCAAGCAACGACTTGTTGTATCGGACCGAGCATCAAAATTGCTGTTTTAAGTTGTTCCTCTAGTTTCTGTATTTGCCGATAATTAACATAGATCGGATATATATGTTTCTGCTGTTTAGTAGAATGCTTTATACGTTTTACTTTTTCTTCCTCTCTAGCAATCACAGAAACATAGTTTGACTGATTAGCATACCAGCTCACTACATCTGCTAGCATCCCTGTTCCGCCTACTACCAAAACATGTTTCATGGAATGATTTCCCTCCAGGTTATTCATCTTTTTTTAGATCAACCTTTTGTACTTCATATTGGAATCCGAGATAACGATAATTTTGGCGAATATACATTTCTCTCGGAGTATCCTCACCATCAGCAACTAATATAATGGTTTTATTAGGGAATTGATCCATTACAAACTTTTGTAATCGCTGAGCAATTCCCTTTTTACGAAATGCCTGGTGCACGTGTAACCCATCGATTTCAGCAGTATCTTCTTTTATGATTACTTCCAACGAACCGACAGCTGTACCCTGATAATATGACATAATTTGCATAAACGTTTCATCTTGAAAATGCCGTCGATATAGAGCAGGTTTTGCCTTTGCAAATTCCTCACCAAATTCTAAATCCTGTTCATATTGTACCTGTAAATAGTCATCGAAGTTTACTTCCGATACGATTCGTATCGTAATATCGGGATGATTATCTGTAATAGGAAATTGTTCTGGTTGAATAGCATATAACTCTAAATAACCATACTCAAAAGATTGATGATGAAAAAACTGAATTAATTCTTCTGATGGCTTACGATTTTCAGGAAAATAAAACTTAACATGCTTCTGCCCATTTTTCTGGTGAAATTCCTTCAAATACGTTGCTGCCTCTATAAACTCTTGTAGCGTGGGCATTCGATGAAATTGAAGATAATTACTATCATATTGAATTAACATCTCTGGGTTATGATAATGCGAATACAATTCAGTTCCCACTACCAGGTGACTTTCCGTATAAATATCATTAAAGCTTATTTTTCGCATCTCTTTTCTCCTAACAATCCCTATTTTTCCTTACGTTAAAAAAGTGAAACTTCAATCCGTGGGGTTTTGTTTATCCCCCACGGATTGTTCGTACCACAAGAGTATGACCTAAAGGCCTTTGAACTAATCGGCCATTTACTGGCAGCAATCGATCCCCAACTTACCCATATTGGTTTCACTTTATTCCTTGAAGTGGGGGGCTTACTGCCAGTTGTATGCGAGATAAATCACAATAACTATTATACAAAAATAATCATACAGTTTGATAAAAGTATTGACTACCTATAGAATCAAGTTAACTTGAGACTCCTATTCATTTAGCTATCTTAAAGTGAAACTTCAATCAGGGAGGATTTATTTATCCCCCACGGATTGTTCGTACCACAAGAGTATGACCTAAAGGCCTTTGATCCAATCGGACATTTGCTGGCAGCAGTTGATCCCCAACTTACCCATATTGGTTTCACTTTATTCCTTGAAGTGGGGGTCTTACTGCCGGTTGTATGCGGGATAACAAAGGCGTTAGTACCCAATTAGAAACGTAGCGACTAGAGCGAGTCAACGGAGATAAAGGAATCACGGTGTTATAATTTCCTATACAATAAAAAACCGACTCCCTGCAAAAGCCAGAGCCAGCCAATTTTTATCTTGTTTATTTCATTATAATCTAGCTATCTTATAACTAGAGAACCCTTTTGCTTTATTTACTCTTTTCTAGCTGGCTTTCTACAGGTTTCATATGAATAGCGCTATCCGACAATCCCTCCATTGCTTCAAGCAATATCTCATTATAACTAGGATGAGGATATAAGGGGAATCTTAAGTCTTCATCTCTTCCAGCCATTTCTAAAGCGGTGATTCCAGAACCGATTAATTCTATTGCATTCGCACCGATTGTATGAACGCCTAGTAGTAGATCCGAATTATTATCTTTTATAACCTTTGCTACGCCACTTTTTTGATTCGAAATCATTGCATAACTATTTCCACTATAGCTAAATTGACTTGTTTTTACTTGAAACCCCTGTTCTTTCGCTTCTTCTTCTGTTAACCCAACTGTAGCTATCGGAGGAACACTGCGAACAATGGTAGGCATCATCGTTAGATCAACCTCACTTGGCTTCCCAGCAATAATTTCCGCTGCAACCTTACCTTGTTTCATTGCCTTTGTCGCTGAAAATGTTCCACCAGTAACATCACCAATAGCAAATATCGATGGAACCGAAGTCCTCAATTGTTTATCTACTTGTATAAATCCATGATCCGAACATTTAACCCCCAGTCTATTAAGCTCCAGTGAAGTAGTTGCTGGCTGCAATGCTGTTGCCATATAGAGATGTGTACCTGAAAGAGATATCTCCTTTTGATTATTCTTCAGTAATCCCACCTGGACATAATTCGAATCCGAGCTTACCTTTTCTAATTGATATCCCCTATAGACTTTTATTTTGTCCTTCTTTAGAACTCGCCTTAATTCACGATTAATCGTATGGTCAAATGGAAAATCCTTGTTATCAAGCACCATCGAAACAGCAGATCCTAGCTTATGAAAACTGCATGCTACCTCTAAAGCATAAGCATCACTACCATAAACAATCAGCTCCTCTGGCACTTCATTCAATTCATATACAGTATGACCAACCAAAATCCGATCGTTTTCACCTATTGTGGATGGCATTACAGCAGTACTGCCAGTAGCTATGATTGCCTGATTAAAATCAAACAGTTCAAAACGATGCCCTAATTCCACACCAATTCGATTATCGTTAATGAAATTTGCCCTTCCACGAATAATTTCTACTTTATTTGCCTGACATAAATTCTCAACCCCGGATCTCAATCGCTGGATGATCTGATCTTTATACGAAATTAATTGAGCAAAGTCTACAGCTGGTGTTCCTACACATATGCCAAATGATTGGAAGTCTGCTACAGAAGCCACTTGCTGGGCAGCATGGCTGAAAACTTTTGAAGGTATACACCCTCTATTTAAACAAGTACCACCAAGCTGGTCCTGTTCAATTACGGTTACCTGGATTCCTAGCTGGGCTGCACGAATAGCTGCATTATAACCTCCTGGTCCTCCACCTATGATTATTAATTCGCGGTGCTCTGCAAATTCTCCTACTACCAATTAGATCAACTCCAATAATAACTTGTTTGGGTTTTCAACTAATTCAATAAATCGATTTGTAAAGGCAATCGATTGAGCCCCATCGATAACCCGATGATCAAATGACACGGATATATTCATTATCGAACGAATTGCTATTTCATCATCATCCAAGACAATGGGCATTCTTTTTGTCTTATAAAATGTCATTATGCCAGTCTGTGGATGATTAATAATTGGGGTAGCTCCTGTACCACCAAGTGGGCCCACATTATTAACAGTAAAGGTACCATGCTTCATGTCGCCTGCTGTTAATTTCCCTTCTCTTGCTTTTATGGTTAATTCCTTCATCTGCTTGTTAATCGTTCGAATGGATTTCTGATCTACATCATAAATGACCGGAACTAATAACCCTGCTTCTGTGTTTGTAGCTATCCCCATATGGTAATCGGTTAAAAGTCGGATAACCTCATTTTCCTCATCTAATCTTGCATTAAATAGCTGATGCTCTTTTAAACAAATAACCGTTGCTTTAACCAGAAATGCAGCGAGGGAAATACTATCTCCTGATAGCTTTAACGTCTTTCTAAGCTCATTAAGGTTCGTCACATCTACTTCATCAAAATGGGTAACATGTGGAATTGTCAGCAAGGAATGGCTGACTTTAGTCGCAATTTGCTTTCGGATGCCTTTGAAAGGAATCGTTGTGCCCTCAGCATCCTCCCTTATACCGGTATGTGATTCCCCTTGATTATCGTTGCAAGCATTTGACTGGTTGCTGAATCGATAGACATCTTCCTCTAAGACGCGCCCAGCTGGACCACTTCCCTTAATCTGTTCAATATCAATACCTAGCTCCCTAGCAATCTTTCTCGTATAAGGAGCTGCTAATATTCGATTATAGGGATTACGGAATGAATTTTGACTATCTAAAGCTGATGCTGCCCCTTCATCCACCAATACTTGCTGTTCAGCTTTCGTTGTGATTACAGCATCTTTGCCTGTATCAATTTCCATTATTACGGTGCCAACCGTTACAATATCTCCAGTTGCATAATAGATTGATTTAATCTTTCCTGCTGAAGGTGCAGGAATCTCAGCAACCATTTTATCTGTCTGTAACTCTACAAGCGGCTGATCTACCTCTACTTCATCACCTACATCAACAAAGTAATGAATAATTTCACCCTCATTCATTCCTTCACCAATATCCGTAAATTTTATTTGAACCACCAGCTCACCTCCTAAAACTCGTAAACTTGTTTTATGGCTTTCGACACACGTTCCTTTGTTGGCAAATAATCATTTTCCAAGGCGAATAACGGAACTGGCACATCGAAGCCAGTTACCTTTTCAATCGGAGCCTTGAGAAAGAGAAAAGAAGTATCATTGATAATAGATATAATCTCGCTTCCAACGCCACCTGTCTCATGGCCTTCATGTACAATAACAACTCTACCGGTTTTCTGAACCGAGCCGGCAATAATCTCTTTGTCTAGCGGGTATAATGTCCGGAGATCGATGACATCACAGGATATCTGATACTGTTTCATTTCCTCTACAGCAGCCTCTACAATTGGGAGCATGGCACCCCAGGCAAGAATAGTAACATCTTCCCCTGCTTGCAAAGTTTTTCCCTTTCCAAGCTCAATCCGATAAGCATTCATAGGTACCTCTTCCCGTTGACCTCGATATAGACGCATCGGCTCCAGGAATAACACAGGATCAGGATCTTCAACTGCTGCAATAAGCAATCCCTTGGCATCATAAGCATTAGAAGGGCAAACAACTTTTATACCTGGCAAATGTGTAAAGAGAGCTTCTACACTATCAGAATGAATTTCCGGTGATCTTACCCCTGCACCATATGGTGCGCGTATCACCATTGGTATATGATAATGTCCTAACGTACGTGTACGAGTCCTAGTGACATGGGTGGCGATTTGTTCCAAAGCAGGATAAATAAACCCTAAAAACTGGATTTCAACTACTGGTTTTAGCCCATTCAAGGCCATACCAACTGCTGTTCCTACAAAACCTGCCTCACTTAATGGTGTATCAATAACACGGTGGTCTCCAAACTTCTGCTGCAACCCATCTGTTGCGCGGAACACTCCACCATTCTTTCCGATATCCTCCCCAAGTAAAAGTATGTCATTATCCAGTTCTAGCATTGTTTGTAACCCGTTATTTATTGCCTGAATAACTGTAAGTGAATTTGTTTTAACCCCTGACCTCTTCTCTAACTCCTTTGACATCACCATAATCAGCTTTGCCTCCCTGTCGAGATAATGCTTTCCTTTTGTTTTTCGATCGTCCATGTTGGTTTTTCAAAAACATAGTCAAACATATCCGCTGCATTCGGCTTTTGATAAGATTCCATTCTCTGGATAGCCTCATCAATTTCTGCTTTGATTTCGTTAGTAATTGTAGCTGCCCAATCACCATCCCATATATTGTAATGCTTCATATATTTCTCTAATCGCAATACGGGATCTATCTCTTCTCGGACACGGTTTATCTCTTCCTGATCTCTATATTTGGAAGGGTCATCCGCTGTTGTATGCGCGCCGAATCTTACTGTAACAGCTTCGATTAACGTTGGCCCTTCTCCTAAACGGGCTCTTTCTAGCGCTTCTTTCACAGCAAAATGAACCGCAAAAATATCCATCCCGTCAACACGTTTACCAGGAATATCATACGCTTCTGCTTTTTGGGCAATTGTCTGGGAATTCATTTGTTTGTTCACTGGTAACGAAATCGCAAATCCATTATTTTGGTTAAAGAATACAACAGGTGCTTTAAATACACTAGCTATATTAATGCCTTCATGAAAGTCCCCTTCGGATGTTGCTCCATCACCAAAATAAGCTATCGCTGCATTTTTTGTTCCTTTATATGTCTCAGCCATTGCTGCACCAGCAGCATGGGGTAAATGTGTAGCGATTGGTATGGAAGCGGCCATAATATGTTTTTCCCTAGAGGGCAAACAACCTTCAATACGACCATTCCAATGCAGTAACATCCTATCTAAATCTGCACCGAATGTTAATGATGCGCCATGATCTCGATATGTTGGAAACATCCAATCTTTATCAGCTAATGCTAATGCACTTCCCACCTGAGCTGCTTCTTGCCCCGCGAATGGTACATATGTGCCTATCCGTCCTTGCCTCTGTAAGGCTACCCCCTTTTGGTCATATGTACGAATTCGTAGCATGTGATAATAAAATGACTTAACCTGGTCTACAGTTATCTCCGTTTCATATGCATGATCCAGCAATTCGCCATTTTTATTCATAATTTGAAATAATGGATACCGTTCTTTCATCTCAACCCCACCTTTTAATAAGATTAAGAAAACATATCTATCTGTTATGAAAAGAATTATCTTTTAAAGTCCCATTTCGGTCTTTGATTTCGTACATAGAAATTATTTCTTTTATGCTGTTCCTGCAATTGTCTTTGACACTTTTTATTAGCAGCTTCTATTGTTGTAATATTTTCTAGTCTCGCTTGCTTATATATATCTAAGACGGAATTATAGATAGATTTTGTTTTTACTAATACACGCTCTTTATTTGATCCATATAGTTCATCAGCTACCTGGATTAGACCACCTGCGTTAACTATAAAATCAGGTGCGTACATAATCTCTCTTTCTCGTAGTCTCTCCGCATCTAACTTACTAGCTAATTGATTATTTGCAGAACCGACTACAGCCTTGACATTTAGTTGGGGAATCGTCCTTTCATTTAGTATTCCTCCCATTGCACAAGGCACAAAAATATCTGCATCTACCGTGTAAATATCTCTGCTATCGACTGCAATTACTGAAGCTCCAGCTACCTTGGCTTTTTCCTTGATATCATCTATCCGTTTTTCATTGATATCTGTAACGTAAAGCTCTGTGCCTAATTGTAATAAATGTTCAGCTATTCTTGTACCAACTTTTCCTAAGCCTTGGATAGCATACCTTTTACCACTTAGATCATCATTGCGATATAAAAACTGACAAGTAGCTTTTAAAGCATAGATCATCCCTTGAGCTGTAGGAATTGATGTATCCCCACTACCGCCAAATTCTTCTGGGATCCCATTAATAAAATTTGTCTCCTTAGAAGCGTGGACAAAGTCATCCATCGTCGTTCCCATATCAGTCCCAGTATAGAATCTACCATTTAATGAATTGACAAACTGACCAAAGGAACGAAACATAGCTGGAGACTTATCCTTTTGTGGATCACCAATTATTACTGCCTTTCCCCCTCCAAAATCAACGTCACTGGCGGCACACTTTGCTGTCATCCCTTCAGATAGACGAAGGACATCTTCTAACGCCTCACTTACATCCGTGTATGGATACATACGAGTACCACCTAATGCAGGCCCAAGCGTTGTATTATGAATAGCAATAATAGCTTGTAAATTAGTTGAAGGATCATTACAAAATATGACTTGCTCATGACTCGAAATTTTTTGAAACATATCGACCTCTTTTGCATTGAATTGCTCAAGTTGTTTCATTTTAATCCCCCCATTATCTAATTCCTTATTTACGTGGCAGCTGATAATTTTTCGTTAATAACTGCTTTAGGTAGAATGGCTTGTTGAACCTCCCCCTTTCCTATAAAGCCATGTTGATTTTTGACAGTCACATCTGCTGTAACCCCTCGCTTACTAATTTGGGTAACAATCGCAGTTACTTGAATACCTGTCCCTAGACCTGATGGGGCAAGATGCTGTACTGAAACCGCTGCCCCCATTCCCTCTTCATGTTCTTCTAAATAAGGTATTATTAACTTTCTAGCTGCCCATTCCATATGGTATACCATGGAAGCGGTTGAGTATGCAGGGTGGACTAGCTCCCCACCAAACTGCGCAAACATTTCCCGAGTTACTTCTACAGTTAACGTCGCTGTATCTCCTACTTGTAGCCCATCTTTCATCAATTCCACCCTTCCCTTAAGCATTCGTTGTATGCGCTTACATATTTTCCGAGAAAGAACTTCTGTTACACCCACTACATAGATTTTCCATATATATCTAAATATTTTATATATTTTGGATGTTACAATATTGAATCATTTTAGTCAACAGCAAACTGTTAACTAAAATGAAGAAATAAAGTGAAACTTCAATACATGGGGTTCTGTTTATCCCCCACGGATGGTTAGTACCACTAAGGATATGACCTATAGACCCTTGAACCAATTGGACATTTACTGGCAGTTGTTCCCCCTCTTTCCTATATTCGTTTCAATGTTACTTAAAGGTCGGGGTACTACTGCCAGTTATATGCGGGATAAACCCTAAATTGGTGAAGCATTTTAGATTATTGATGATTAATATGCATTAACACACCTTCCAAACCCTTGTTAATATGCTGTTTCATTAAAGCAATCGCATCATCCTCATTACCCTTCAACAAAAGCTCGATTAGACGTTCATGTTCCTTCACAAAGGATGGATAGAAATCGCCTTTAACCATACTAATACGCATATAATGGATTTTTGTCCTGATTGCTTCTAACAACGCCAATAGCTGACTGTTTTTGGAAGCGTGAATAATAATATCATGAAACTGTTGATCTAGCTGTCCTAATTCAATGACTTTATCCCGCTCATACGCCTTAATGGTGTCATGTAAATTTTTCTGCAATTGTTCCTCTTCCGCTTCTGTAATATGTTCAATCGCCAGACGGATCGCTAAGGCCTCTAAGCTTTCTCTGCATTGAAATATATCTACAACATCTTTAACAGTTGGTTTATACACTCTCACATAACCATCGTTATATGTAAGTAGCCCATCTTGAATAAGCATTCTAATCGCTTCTCTAACAGGACCTCGGCTGATTCCTAACTTTTTGGCCAACCTTGCTTCAACCACACGTTCGTACGGTTTATATTCCCCCTTCACAATTTCCTCTTTTAAAATATGATACGCCTGTAAATGTAATGATTCTGGTTTCACTATACGAGTCATCGTTACCTCCCTATGCAGTAGCAGTTATCAATAAGTTCTGAATATATAGATTTCATTATAGCAAAATACCAGTAATGTGTTTATAGTAAATAGAATAATACTAAGAAAAACCGGGCAAAACCAGCCCGGTCCTTATCACTAAATGCTCCGATTTACGCTTCCTCTAGTAGCTATTATGGAATAATAGCTACTGCTTGACCACCACTCCGGCTGCCCACTTCCCTTTCCGTGGGGTTTGTCCTTCAGCTAACTTTTTTAGCAAAACCCGCTCAAAAA
>NZ_JAWDHA010000020.1:0-62069 GCF_034190895.1 Virgibacillus sp. M23
TTGCAACGTGTTCTTCTTTGCAAAGTTAGTTGAGGCCGTGCCCGCCGAAAGCGAAGTAATTAGTCGGAGCATTGCCAATATACATCAAACATTTCAAAATAACTACTTGGCTTAACGCAGTCATTGCGCTGATTTTATACTTTCTTAACTTATAAAAAAAGAGATTGACCTCAGTCAATCTCCTAAACTACTTATTTTCCAATAAATTGTTGAGTCCAGTGATTGCCTTGCTCAACATACCCCACTCCAATGTGAGTGAAATTAGCATTCATAATATTTGCACGGTGACCTTCACTGTTCATCCAAGCATTCACTACTTCTTGAGGAGTTCTTTGCCCTTTAGCAATATTTTCACCTGCTGTTTTATAGCTAATACCAAACTGCTTCATCATATCAAATGGAGAACCATAATTTGGACTATTGTGTGAAAAGTAGCCATTTGTTGCCATATCTTTTGATTTTTCACGCGCAACTTTACTTAGCTCTGTATCCACTTTAAGAGCTGGTAGACCTTGCTTAGCTCTTTCTTGGTTTGTCAAATCAACTACTTCTTGCTCAAACTGACTTAATTCTTGAGATTGTGCTTGCTCTTCATTTTGACTAGGTTGTTCTTCTGTTTGTTGTTGATTATTATTTTGCTCTGGTTGTTTTTCAGGTTGCTGCTCCTCGGCAGGCTGTTCTTTATCTGGTGTTTCCTCTGATTGTTCTGGTTGTTTTGGCTCTTCAGGTTTCTCTTGTTCTTTAGCTGGTTGCTTAGGTTCTTCTGATTTTTCTTGTTCTTTAGCCGGTTTGTCGTTTTGATCTGCTTGATCTTCTTTGGCAGGTTTTTCATTTTTTGCTGGTTTTTCTGCGTTTGATTTATCTTGCTTTTCGACATGAATTTTATCCCAATTGATTTCATTCCAGTTTAATTGGAATTTATTCATATATTTAGCTAGTAAATCATTTAAATTATCCTCAGAAATACTCTTCCAATCCCCATTAATAGAATAGAAGATTTTGTATATATGATTCTGCGAAAAGTCTTTTGCAGAAGCATCAGCAGAAGATGAAAAAGCCCCTCCAAATAGTAATGCAGTAGATAATGCAGTAACTATGCCTATCTTTTTAATCATTGATGTGACACGCTCCTTATCGTTGTTTTGTTTCGTGCAAAATCATCATAGCATGGATTTTTTGTAATATTTATGGAAGAGCTTGCCAATCGATTGACTCACATGCGAACATGGTATTAGCAATTCTCTAAACCTATTATTTATAGGGATTCATTTTTTTAGCGAAAAGCGTACACAGGAAAAATAACAATATATAGGAAAAAATTACAATAAAATTAGTGTTGACATGGTTGCAAATCCAGATGTTATATTACAGCTTCTAACAATTTGTAATAGAAATGTCACGTAAAATAGGGGCAAATCTTCTTTACATTGTAGTATAATAGTCTTTTCATCTCTTAATTATTTTTCCAAAAAGTAACACTTGTATATCTACCCCCTAAAACTATAATCAATAAGAGAACTATTATAAAAGATAAAATTGTCATCATTGGAGGATCTAAATTATGTTATCTACTGCTGAGATTGGAATCGACCTTGGTACTGCTAATATACTCATATATTCGAAATCTAAAGGTATTGTATTAAATGAACCTTCTGTTGTTGCTATTGATGTAAATACAAAACAAGTAGTTGCGGTTGGAGCGGAAGCAAAAGAAATGGTAGGGAAAACACCGCAAAACATTATACCTATTCGCCCGTTAAAAGATGGTGTAATCGCAGATTATGATGTAACTGCTCAAATGCTTAAAGAATTCTTGAAAAAAGTGAGCAAAAAAATCGGAATGTCCATGCGTAAACCAGTTGTAGTTGTTTGTACTCCTTCTGGAAGTACAACAGTAGAACGCCGTGCTATTCATAACGCTGTAACAAGCTATGGTGCAAAACACGTACATCTAATCGAAGAACCAATCGCTGCTGCAATTGGTGCAGACCTACCAGTTGATGAGCCCATTGCAAATGTTATTGTTGATATTGGTGGTGGAACTTCAGAGGTTGGTATCATATCTTTCGGTGGAGTTGTTTCCTGTAATTCCGTTCGTATCGGTGGAGACAAAATGGATGAAGAAATTATTCATCATATCCGTAAAAACTATAATATTTTAATTGGAGAGCGGACAGCAGAAAATATTAAAATGGAAATTGGCTATGCTCATCCGAATCATAAGGAAGAAACAATGGAAATTCGAGGACGAGATATGGTAACAGGACTACCTAAAACAGTTACCATTACATCAAAGGAAATTCATATTGCATTGAAAGAGTCTTTAGAGCAAGTATTAGAAACAATTCGTTCAACACTTGAAAATTGCCCACCAGAGCTAAGTGGAGATATAGTAGATCACGGGATTGTTTTAACTGGTGGTGGCGCGCTATTAAATGGCATGCAGGAATGGCTTTCTACAGAAATTATCGTTCCAGTACATCTGGCACCAAATCCACTTGAATCCGTTGCTATTGGAACAGGCAGAGCCCTAAAAATGATTAATAAATTACAAAAAGCAACCAAATAATAAAAGAACTTCTAAAACTCCTATGGATAAAATAGTTGAGCAACGAGGTTTAGACTACTTATAAAATAAATACTAGACTTCTTCTTAATCTGCTTGTAAAGAGACCCCTTTGTTTCTTTACAAGCTTTCTTTATACACATCCTAATTTTGCACAAATACCACTCATTCTCCATATTCATAAACCCATAAAGAAAACGTTTACAAACCAAATAGATAATAGTATACTGAATAATAAGAATTAACTGCATATGCATTATTGATTTTCGTTCATCTATTTACCTATCAATAAGCTGCCTAACCTGTTCACAGCTCCATACCAGAGCCGTATCAACAGGTAAAAGCCAGTTCAACTCAAATTACAGTGCACTGTAATTTAGTTTGAATTGGCTTTTTAATTCTACAAAAAGGAGTGAAAACATGGCAGGTGCTTTAGAGCATATTCGTATACTTGATTTATCAAGAGTACTAGCAGGACCTTATTGCACAATGGTTCTTGGTGATCTTGGTGCAGAGGTTATTAAAGTAGAAGCACCAGGTGGAAGTGATGAAACTCGGAAATGGGGACCGCCCTTTCAAGAAGGAGTAAGCGCGTATTATCTTTGTACGAATCGTAATAAAAAGAGTATTACGATCGATTTAAAGTCTAAAGAAGGAATAAAACAAATTAAAGAACTGATTAGAGAGAGCGATGTCGTCATCAATAATTTTCGGACTGGAACGATGGAACGATTCGAATTAGACTACGAAACGCTTTCGGAAATAAATCCCGGTCTCATCTACTGCTCTATTACTGGTTTTGGTGAAACTGGACCTTATCAGGCCATGCCTGGATACGATTTTATTATTCAAGCTATGAGTGGTTTAATGAGCATTACTGGAGATGAAGATACTGGACCACAAAAGCTAGGTGTAGCAATAACGGATATTCTGACAGGATTATATGCATGCATAGGTATTCAAGGTGCACTGCTGGAAAGAAGCCAGTCTGGAAAAGGGCAAAAATTAGATATAGCTTTATACGATACTGCGGTCAGTGCACTTGTTAATATAGGTAGCAATTATTTAATGTCAGGTAAGATACCAACTCCATTGGGAAATAACCATGCAAACATTGTACCGTATCAGACCTTCAAAACAAAAGATGGTGAGATGGTAATTGCAGTAGGGAATGATAGACAATTCCAGGCACTCTGCGACGTTATTAATAAGCCTGAATTAAAAACAGATCCACGGTTTCTGACTAATCCTAATCGAGTGGAGCATCGAGAAGAGTTAATTCCTCTGCTCCAAAATGTATTGTTGCATTATCCTACTAACGACTGGTTAGAAAAATGCAAACAACAGAAAATACCATGTGGTCCTATTCAAAACATTGCTGAGGTAGCAAACGATAAACAGTTACTTGCCCGTGAAATGTTTATTAATCTTCCCCACCCTACCGCAGGAACAATTAATATGATAGGAAGTCCATTAAAATTATCACGTACGCCAGTTACTTATAGGCACCATCCACCTGATGCCGGAGAACATAATAGTGTAATTTTCAAGCAATTAGGTGTATCAAATAAAAAAATATAAGGGAGTTGTTTAAATGAATTTCAATTTCACGGAGGAACAAAATATGTTAAGAGACACCGTAAGAACGTTCACGGATAAAGAAATAATGCCTTATATTTCTCAATGGGATAGGGAAGGAAAATTTGACCCTACGATCATACAAAAGCTCGCAAATTTAGGTTTAATGGGTGTATGTATTCCAGAGGAATATGGAGGAAGCGGTATGGATTATAACGCCCTTGCTATTGTTTGCGAAGAGCTTGAACGTGGAGATACTGCATTTCGTACTGCCGTATCCGTTCATACTGGTTTAAATAGTATGACTTTATTACAGTGGGGGAATGAAGAACAAAAACAGAAGTACTTAGTACCTCAAGCACAGGGAAAAAAGATCGGTGCTTTTGGTTTAACGGAGCCTGGCGCTGGATCAGATGTTGCAGCATTAGAGACAACTGCAACAAAGCAAGGTGACTATTATATTCTTAATGGTCAAAAAACATGGATTTCGTTATGCGATACTGCCGATAACTTTATCGTTTTCGCCTATACAAAAGAACGATCTGAAAAGCATAAAGGAATCTCGGCTTTCATTATTGAAAGGGAATGGGAAGGTTTTTCTTCTAAAGCAATTAAAGGTAAATTAGGCATTCGTTCTGGAAACACCGGTGAAATATTCTTCGATCATATTAAAGTACCAAAGGAAAATTTACTTGGCGAAGAAGGAGAAGGCTTCAAAATCGCTATGTCTGCACTGGACAATGGTAGATTTACAGTTGCAGCTGGAGCAGTGGGCCAAATCATGGCTTGTCTAGAGGCAAGTATTAAATATTGTCATGAACGAGCAACTTTTGGTAAAGAAATTGGTAAACATCAATTAGTTCAACAAATGATTGCAAATATGGAAGCGGGTTTGCAAATGAGTAAATTGCTTGTTTATCGTGCTGGAGAATTAAAAAACGCAGGAAAACGCAATACAAGGGAAACCTCATTAGCAAAATGGCAGGCCTGTGATTTCGCTAATAAGGCTGCAGATGATGCTGTCCAAATTCATGGTGCCTATGGGTTTTCTGATGAATATCCAGTAGAACGCTACTTACGTAATTCTAAGGCACCTGTCATCTATGAAGGGACACGTGAAATTCACACGATTATGCAGGCTGAATATGTGCTTGGCTATCGTAAAGATAAAACATTAAACAACATGCTACCTGCATGGGAGCAAAATGAATTGATTAACTGACTAAAAACAGCAAGAGATGGTGAGATTTTTAGATAATCGCTTCATTAAGGTTCTAATAGGAATTACTTGGAGAATAAAGTAATAGTAGTGATGCACCTGGTTTGCTACCGGGTGTTTGATCTTTTTTAAAAGGAGGCTTTATCATGTTTGATGCATTTACAAGGAGCGTATTTATTAATGGAGTGTGGGAAGATATTCATGAAGATACAACTGATACAATTTATAATCCAGCTACCTTAGAACCTATAACTCATGTTGCTTTTGCTGGAGGGAAAGAAACGGATCGGGCTATTCAAGCTGCTTCAGAAGCATTTCCTGTATGGAGCAACAAAACCGGAAGAGAAAGGTCACGTTATTTATATAGAGCTTCTCAACTCATGCTTGATGATGCAGAACGTCTCGGTAAAATACTAACATTGGAGCAAGGGAAGCCTTTAAAAGAAGCAATTGGAGAAGTAAAAGGTGCTGCTGGTTTTCTGCTTTGGTATGCAGAGGAAGCGAGCAGGAATTACGGCGAGTGGATCCCTTCTTCCATAAAATCCAAGCGACTTGTTGTCATTCCTCAAGCGGTAGGCGTTGTAGGAGCAATAACACCATGGAACTTCCCTTCATCGATGATTACCCGTAAATTAGCTCCTGCATTAGCCGCTGGCTGTACAGTAGTATTAAAACCAGCCCCAGAGACACCTTTATCCGCAATAGAAATTATCAAGCTATTTGAACGTGCTGGATTGCCTAAAGGTGTAGTAAATCTAGTAACTGGTGATGCACGGGCAATTGGAAAACGATTACTCACCAATAAAAATGTACGTCTAATTACTTTTACTGGATCAACTGCTGTTGGGAAATATTTAATGAGAGAAAGTGCCGAACACTTAAAGAAATTATCGCTTGAGCTAGGTGGTCATGCTCCAAGTATTGTCTTTGCAGATGCTGATATCGAAAAAGCAACATCACTCGTTTTAGGAAGTAAATTTAGAAATAATGGGCAAACATGTATATGCACAAACCGCTTATATGTTCATTCCTCTATCGCGGATAAATTTGCACAGCTTTTAAAAGAAAAAGTAAAAAATCTAAAGATAGGTTTAGGAATAGAAAAAGATACAGAGATTGGGCCATTAATAAATAAGCAAGCCTGTGAAAAGGTACAATCTCATGTAGAGGATGCAATGGATAAAGGAGCTGTTGTAGCTCACGGAGGAAAGCTGTGGAAAGGTGATTTACCAGGTCATTATTATCAACCAACGATTTTATCTAATGTTACAGAAGACATGAAAATTATGCACGAAGAAACCTTTGGACCAGTTATACCTATCCAAACATTCACAGATGAAGTGGATGTCACTCAAAAGGCAAACAATACGGATTACGGGCTAGCAGCATATATATTTACGGAAAATACCAATCGAGCTATCCGCGTTTCAGAAAAGCTTGATTATGGTATTGTCGGTGTTAATGACGTCTTCCCTGCAACGCCCGAGGCTCCATTTGGTGGTATAAAGCAATCAGGTATCGGAAAAGAAGGTGGCCATCATGGTATGGATGAATTCGTAGAGAAAAAATATATATCTATTGGTATTGATCAATAATAACTAGATTTATTGCTAAAAGGGGGCTGTCTCAAAAGACAGCTTCTTTTCCTACATACTAGATATGTATTTTATAAAGGAACACCATTTTTCCAATCATATTCATTTCCTTTGTTGAGGTGAGCATTCCCCTATCAGACCACCGTTCCCAATTGTCGTTCATACAAAACTCGTATTCTTTCAAGTTCCCAATTTTTGCCGAAATCTAATACCCTTGTACATGTTCATTTATGTTTGTTCATAACAGCTTTGATATTGTTTATACAAATCCTTCAAAGCCGATGATAATGCATTACCTGCTTTCCCTAAGTAATGTTTCTTAATAAGTTCAACTGGTTTTTCGATACCATCCTGTAGACTATGACCTCTTAATAATTGCTGGACAAAATCTTTTCCATGATCCGTAGCTAATGTACAGCCCGCTGCCACAATAACACCGTATTTTTTATCAATTTCAGCTGTAATTGTTAAGGTCTGATAAATGCTTTGGGCTGCCATTCCTGAAGGCAAACGAGCATGCCCTGCAATGAATACTGTATTCAAGTTACAAATCCCTCCTCTAATCTTGATCAGCTGATTGATAGCCCAGCTTTTGTGAAATTTCAGCTGCAGTTTTAGCTGCTTCTTGTTTTATTAACTCCAAATTAATTCCTTCGAAATGGCTGGAAAGACCACTTACTGCTAATGCAGCAACAACCTTTTGTTGAAAATTATAGATCGGATAGGATATTCCTGTCGTATCCTCATCCTGCTCTCCAATGCTATATGCATAACCATTTTTTTGAATTTGCTTTACTTCTTCCTTTAACTGCTCTTTATTAATCGGATGATGTGTAGATATAAGCTCCGATTGATTGATAATAGCCTCCTGCCGCTCACTTGTCAAAAAGGCCAGAAGCAATTTTGGTCCAGACCCAATATATAATGGTACACTCCTACCAATTCTAGTATTAAGACGAAGTGCTCTTGAGCTTTCTACCTTTTCAATATAAGTAGCCTCATTTTGATTCACGATGACAAGGTGGATAACTTCATTAATTTCCTTTGCTAATTTCTCCATATAAGGTAAAGCTATCCCCCTTACTTCAAGTCTATCAGAAACTAAATTTCCTAGCTCCAAAAATTTCAACCCTAATTGGTATTTCACATCATGCTCCGTTTCCTTCGTTTTGTTTAGATAACCATTTTGTTCTAACGTGGCTAGTAATCGATAAGCAGTAGGTTTTGGCATTTTCGCTTGATTGGAGATCTCTTTTAAGGATAATTCTTGAGCACCTTCTCTAAATAACTCTACAATTTTTAATGCTTTCATTACGCTTTGATTCATCGATAGACTCCTTGCTGAGATTTAAAGTTAAATCCCTCCGCTTCATTGCAGAGGGATGAAAAATCTATCTATATCTTAACATGTGTCTTTACTACGTTTTCTTTTTCCATAATGTTTACCCCACGTTTTGCCATTTCCTTCATGTATGGATCACCTGGAACAATTTGCTCTGGCGGATAGACACCTTTCTTTGTAATTGTTTGGTTGGCAATCATTTGTGCTACAACCGAAATAGTGTTAGCTGTTGCTCTAGCCATAGCAGTTACTTGGGTTTTTCTATCTTTATATGTCGTCATTTCATACGAATACGTCGTAGATTGTCCGTCCTTTTGACCAGAGACAACAACACGTAATAAAACCGCATCATCTTTTTCCCCTAGCTCGACAATTGGGTCAAGAACCTTTAAGAAAACATCTCTTGGACTTACTTGTTGACCATTAATATCCACTTGATAGTCCGTACGTGTTAAGTTTAAATCTACTAAAAGCTTAAACTTCTCCGCATGACCTGGGTAGCGAATCGTCTTATATTCTAGTGTCTGCAAATGAGGATAAGATATAGAGAGAGTTGAAGTACCGCCTGAAGTGTGAAATGCTTCAAGCGGTCCAAATTTTTCAAAATAGACTCGCTCTACTTCAGACAAAGATGGAATCTCCTGCTTCACTCCGTCTCGTATAATCAAGGATGGATCTGTATAATGATCAAATACACCTTCCATCGAAAATACATGATTATATTCAAGCGGTGCTTCTGGTTTAACTGGAATCCCACCAACATAGAGTTTTATAGATTCTAGCTTATCTAATTTACTGTTACCGTATCCAGAAAGAATATTAATCATTCCAGGGGCTACCCCTAGATCTGGAATTAAAGTAACTCCAGCAGCTTTGGCTTCCTCTTTCAAAGCTAAGACTTTATCTGTCATATGGCCAATATGTCCACCTAAATCAACAGCATTTACTCCGACCTCAATTGCAGTTTGCGCAACTACTTCATTAAACGAATAAAATAATGCATTAATAATCACGTCAAATCGGCGCATATAATTAGCTAATTCCTGTTTATCAGCTGCGTTGACCTGATATGCAGTCAATTTCGAGGATTGTAACTGCTCACATATATCTTGTGCGCGTGCTAAATCAATATCTGCTAATCCTACAGCAGTAACTCCTTCACTTGTAACCAAATCACGTGCAGCTTCTTTACCCATTAATCCTGATCCTAATACCCCTATCTTCATTCCATCCACTCCTTCTACATCATATTCATGAAGTATTCCAGTCTGTCGCTGGTTAACGGGTAGTAATACCCTACCCGATGAAGATTTACTTTTATTTACTAATCGACATCGATTTGAGCACGTTGCAGTTTTCCACTATAATCTACATAAACTGCTTTCCACTCCGTAAATACGTCCAATGCTTGCACACCTGAATCGCGGTGACCATTGCCGGTTCCCTTTGTACCACCAAATGGTAAATGAATCTCTGCTCCAGTAGTACCTGCATTAACATAGACAATTCCAGTATCTAAATCACGTTGGGCTTGGAATACTTGATTCACATCTTTCGTAAATATAGAGCTTGATAAACCATAGCTAACCCCATTATTCACTTCAATCGCTTCCTCAAAGCTTTTTACAGGAATTAGAGAGACAACTGGGCCAAATATTTCTTCCTGGGCAATCCGCATCGAAGGCTTGGCATCCGTAAATAGAGTTGGTGCAAAATAATGTCCACCTTGACTTACTCCATTCTGCCATACAAAGCCTCCAGCCAATAGTTTCGCTCCCTCTTCTTTTCCAATTTCTACATATTGCTTAATCTTATTCAAACCTGATTTATTAATAATAGGTCCAACTTTTACCGATTGATCTAGCCCATCTCCAATCGTCAATTTCTCCATCTCTACTAATAATCTTTCTTCAAGCGTTTCTTTTACACGCTCATGAACAATTACTCTACTACAGGCAGTACAGCGCTGACCACTTGTACCGAATGCACTCCAAAGAATCCCTTCGACTGCAAGATCAATGTCTGCATCATCCATTACAATAACTGCGTTCTTGCCACCCATCTCCAAAGATACTTTCTTTAATTGCTTTCCACATTCTGCTGCAATGTTTCTACCAGTCTCATTTGATCCTGTAAAAGAAATAATTCGAATATCGTCATGGTGAACCATGGCATCGCCAACGATAGAACCTCCACCAAATACAACGTTGATTACTCCCTTTGGCAGACCTGCTTCTTCAAATATCTTTGCTAACTCATATGCCATGATTGGTGTCTCCGTAGCTGGTTTCCAAATTACTGCATTTCCAGCAACAATTGCAGGGAACGACTTCCATGTGGCAATAGCTATTGGAAAGTTCCACGGAGTAATAATACCAACAACACCAACAGGACAACGCTGACTCATTGCAAATTTATCCTTTAATTCAGCTGGAGTTGTTTGCCCAAATAATCTACGCCCTTCACCAGCCATATAAAAGGCCATATCAATTCCTTCTTGAACTTCTCCCCGAGCCTCTTCAATTACTTTTCCATTTTCCATGGTTAATAATTGAGATAGCCTCTCTTTTCGTTCTTTCATTATGTTCCCAACTTGATACAACACCTCTGCTCGCTGCGGTGCAGGAACCAATGCCCATTCTTTCTGTGCTTGCTTAGCCGCTGCTACAGCGACATCAACACTTTCCTTTCCAGATAAAGGTACTTGAACGATTTCTTCCCCATTCGCTGGATTAATAACAGCTGTCGATGAATCTACCGTCACCCACTCGCCATTAATAAAATTTGATAGTTTCTTTGTTTGCAACGTTGCTGTCATCTGAAAAAACCTCCTTTAATTTTTCCAATTTATATTACTGTTCCATAGCTCGATCACGTATTTGTGATATTGTTGATGAAACAGAAATCTGCTCCTTATCCGTTAAGATCTCAATCAACACAGGCCTTTTAAGCTGACAAGCCTCTGCAAAAGCAACCTTAAATTCCTGAGATGATGACACACAGTACCCCACTGCTCCTAAGCTAATTGCTAAGTCTTTAAAGGAAACATCCCCTAAATCTGTTGCCATCACCTTCGTGGGGTAATGCATTTCCTGATGCATCCGGATCGTACCATACATCTTATTATTAAAAACGAGACATATGATAGGAATATCATATCTTACAGCTGTTTCCAGCTCTTGGCACGTCATCATAAAACCGCCATCTCCAGAAAATGAAACAACTAACCGATCTGGAAGAGCGAGCTTAGCCCCGATAGCCCCTGGCATCCCATAACCCATTGCTCCAGAGGTAGGACCTACATACGTATGGGGATACTTAAAAGGATAGTAGCTATGGACCCAGCCAGCAAAGTTACCGGCATCATTTGTAATTAAGGCATTCTCCGGTAACGTTTTGATTAAATAATCGATAATATGAGAATTAATAGGGTCTTCTGTTTCTACTTCTAAGCGACTTGCCCTGATAAAGGCTGCATTTCGTTCAAATGCCCACGTTGTCCACGATTGCTTAACAGTAATTTTTTCAAGTTGATAAAGCGCCTCTTTCATATCAGCTACGATGCCAAGAACTGGTGTAAAGCTTTTTCCAATACTGTTATAATCAATATCAATGTGGATCAGTGTTTGATCAGGTGACAAAAGCGAATAATCCTGGGTCGTTACTTCAGAAAGTCTCGTTCCCATTGCCAAGACAACATCTGCTGCACAAACTGTCTCCAATATTTCTTTTGCTGTGCCAAGTCCTAAATGACCGGCATATAACAAATGGTTGTTCGGGAATACATCATGACGTCGAAAGGCAGTAACTACAGGTAAATGATATGTTTCTGCAAACTGCTTTAATTGCTGTTCAGCGCCTGCACTTTTCACTCCACCTCCAGCAATAATTACCGGACGCTTGGCACTATCCAAAAGGCTCTCGACTTTTTTCACTTCTGTCATCGATGGTGCAGGAGTTGGTCTATGAATCACTGGTCCATACTTCATCCGTGCTTCCTGTTTTAGAACATCCTCTGGCAACGAAATGATAACAGGCCCTGGTCGTCCTGACGTGGCAATTCGAAAAGCGCGCTGCACAATCTCTGGAGTCCGCTCTGCATCCTTTAATTCAACCGCCCATTTAGCAATAGATTGAAAGTATTGATCTAAATCTACTTCTTGAAAGCCCTCTTTACCTCTAAATTTACTATGCACCTGCCCAAGAAACACAACCATTGGTGTGGAATCCTGATAAGCTGTATGTACACCAATGGAAAGGTTTGCCGCACCTACTCCTCTTGTTGCAAGAACAATACCAGGCTTCAGCGCTGATTTTGCATAGCCCTCCGCCATAAAAGCAGCTCCGCCTTCATGTCTTGCCGAGATTACTTGAATAGATGTTTCGTCATGTAATGCGTCTAGTACAGGCAGATAACTTTCTCCTGGCACGCAAAACACACGTTCTATACCTTCTCTTTTTAAACAGGTAATAATGGCTTTTGCTGCTGTCTCTGTTGTATTCGTAACTTGCATATTGTCACCCTTTCCAATTAAGCTGCTTTAAGCGGCTGATCACTTCATCCAATCGTTTCGAACTTACAGAAAGTGTAATTCGAATAAACCCTTCGCCCTGTGTTCCAAAAGCTGTCCCAGGTGTAACAATAAGACCTACTTCGTCCAATAATTGATTCGCAAATTCAAGCGATGTGTATCCATCTGGTACTTCAGCCCAGATAAATATAGTTCCCTTTGGTTTTGCAGCAGATATACCTACTTCCCTTAATGCATTGTACAGTTTCTCCATACGGTGTTTGTAAATCATATTATTTTCTTGTACTGTCGAGAAGTCACCTCTTAAAGCTGCTGCTGCTGCCTTCTGTATCGGAATAAACTGGCATGTATCAATATTACTCTTTAATGTAGACAGGGCCTTTATGATCTTCCTATTACCTACGACATAGCCAATCCGCCAGCCAGTCATATTAAAACTTTTGGATAATGATCCTAGCTCAACAGCATAATCCTTGGCATCAGGTACTTGTAAAACACTTGGGGCTCGATGGTCTCCAAATGTCACAAGATCATATGCTGCATCATTAGCTAAAACAATTTGATGATCATGACAAAATGTAATCGCTTCCAAATAAGTGCTTATATCAGCTACCGTAGCAGTTGGGTTGCTAGGGTAATTAAGAAACATTAGCTTTGCTTCTAGCGCATCTTTTTTAGTAAGACTGGAATACATGGGAATATAATTATTCTCTTTATCTAGAAGTAATGAAACACTCTCTCCTCCAGCTAAATGAACTCCATTACGATAAACAGGATACCCTGGATCAGGTACGATTACTTTGTCTCCGGGATTGATGACCGCTTGTATCAAATTAGCTATACCCTCTTTAGAGCCAATAAGCGCTAGCACTTCTGAATCGGGATCCAGCGAAACGCGATACCGCTTTAAATAGAATTCAGCTACCGCTTCCTTAAACTCCCTACATCCACTGTATGTGGAATAGCGGTGATTTTCTGTATGCATCACCTCTTCTGCTAGAACCTTACAAATAAATTCCGGAGTTGGCAAATCAGGAGCACCTATCCCTAAGTCGATAACATCTACTCCCTTTGCGAGAAGCTGCTCTTTCTTTTTCTGAAATTCCGAAAACAAATAGGGTGGTAAGCTTTCTACTTTATCAGAAATAAAGGCCATTATTACCCTCCTGCCGTTTCAAATATTGAAACGATATTTCATTTATATATCAACAGTATATAGTAACTTTTTAAAATTGACAATATACTGAAAATAAATCATACAAATTACCTAATTATTTTGCAATTGGCTCTTCATTGATTTTATCTGTTGCATTTTTTCTTCTTGTAAAAGCAAATAAAGCTGTAATACTAACAATTACTATAGCTAGACCTAACCAAACACTTTCTGTCATACCAAAGATTAAATAGCCTAAACCTGCAATCATTGCTGCAACAAGTGCATAGGGTATTTGGGTAGTAACATGATCAATATGATGACAGCTAGACCCAGTAGATGACAGAATCGTAGTATCTGAAATAGGAGAACAATGATCACCAAAAACTGCCCCAGACAGCACTGCTGCCAATATTGGAAGAATTAATGACACGTCTGTTGCGGCTGCAATTTCCCCAGCAATTGGCAATAGAATACCAAAAGATCCCCATGAAGTTCCTGTAGAAAATGCTATAAAGCCTGCCATGACAAAAATGATGAATGGTAAAAATGTTAAGCTAATATTAGTGGCCTCTACAATACCTGCTAAATAAGTACCCGTTCCTAACTGACCGATTAAGTCTACAATGGCCCAAGCGAAAATTAAAATGACGAAACCAGGAAGCATAGATTTAGTTCCTCCTATGATTCCCGTAATAAAGTGCTTGCCTGAAAGCTTACCCGTAATAATATGACGACTAAACAGCGCAAATGTTATTACTAAACCGATGATTCCACCATATAATAAGGCTACAGATACGTCAGCATTTCCGAATATGTTAATTAATGTCTTTTCACCCTCTATAGCTACTAATCCATTCACGTAGATAGAAACAATAGTAGAGATGAATAATACGGCAATTGGAATCAGCAAATCACTAATTCGACTTGATTCACTTGTTGGCAGTTTCGCTGCCACGTCTACCTTATCCTTATTTTCCGGATTCAAAACCTCCCCAGTACTCATTGCTCGCTGCTCATGTTTTTTCATTGGCCCAAAATCAACTTGGCGAATAGCGATTACTAGCGCCACTCCCAATGCTGCCCACACATAAAAATTCATCGGAATAATTTGGATAAAAGCTCCAAAAGCACTATATTCTGAAATGGCATGTGTTGTAAATACGGTGCCAATAATCCCTATAATATACGCTCCCCAGCTAGAAACTGGTGCAATGACACAAATTGGCGCAGAGGTAGAATCTACGATATAAGCTAGCTTGGCACGAGACACACGATGCTTATCTGTAACAGGCTTCGCTACTTGACCGACTGTAAGGCTATTAAAATAATCATCTACAAAAACAATAATACCTAGTAGCATTGTCATGACTTGAGCACCTACTCTAGTTTTCACCCGTTTAATCATCCATTCTGCAAATGCTGCGGTCCCGCCCATCATACTAACAAAAGCAGTTAATATACCAAGCATAAGTACAAATAATAGAAGAAAGACATTCCAAGTATTCCATGCTCCTTCGGCTACAAAAACGCCTTTAAATGCCTCCCATATCAACACAATAGATCCTAAAACATCAAAACTATCAATAAAAAGAGCTGCCGCCACGATTCCTACTCCTAGTGACAATAGTACTCGCTTTGTTAATAACACCATAATAATTGCTAAAATTGGTGGTACTAATGACCAAACTGTTGATTCCATTATGTTCCCCCCTTATTATTTCTTCAATTTTCAGGACAAAGATGAATAATAGCTTCCTATACCATGAACCACTCCCTACTAACTGCCATATTTATATTCTTAATATTCTATATTATTTAATAAATACCTTTTTTATACTAGAAAAACTTTTCGTTTACGAAGTAATTGCGTTATAACAAGTAAGGAAGTAAAGTTATTACCAGACTTTTCACACATTCCCTAATATTATTTGTTAGAATAGAATAGTGTTTTTAACTAATAATCAAAGAATTGAGGTGCTTGATCATGAATACAGACATTACGTACGCACAGGAATTAGACAAAGAGGACGAATTAAACGAATTTAGACATGAATTTTATCAATCACCTGAGCGCTTATATTTCGACGGAAATTCACTTGGATTATTGTCTAAACGTGCCGAACAAGCTGTCAACACCATTATGGAATCATGGAAGCAATATGGGATTGATGGTTGGACAGAAGGTGAACATCCTTGGTTCTATTTATCAGAAAAATTAGGAAGAATGTCCGCACATCTTGTAGGCGCTCAACCGAAAGAGGTTATTATTACAGGGTCAACAACCACTAATCTTCATCAGCTAACAGCAAGCTTTTTCCAACCAAACGGTAAGAAGACAAAGATACTTGCGGATGAATTGAATTTCCCATCCGACATCTATGCACTAAAAAGTCAGCTACAGCTGAAAGGACTCCATCCAGAGGAGCATCTCATTCAAGTGAAGAGTAGAAATGGTCATACCCTAGAAACCTCCGACATTATTGAAGCAATGACAGATGAAATCGCATTGGTTGTTTTACCAGGGGTACTCTATCGTAGTGGCCAAATCCTTGATATGAAAACCATCACAAAAGAAGCTCATAAACGTGGCATTATTATTGGTTTTGATCTTTGTCATTCTATCGGATCTATTCCTCATCAACTGAATGATTGGGATGTTGACTTTGCATTTTGGTGCACATATAAACACTTAAATGGTGGACCAGGTAGCGTTGGAGGGTTATTTGTTCATCAAAAGCACTTCGGTAACCATCCAGGACTTGCAGGTTGGTTTAGTTCCAATAAGGAAAAACAATTCGATATGGAACATAGCTTAACTGCTGCTTCAGATGCTGGTGCTTATCAGATTGGAACACCTCATCTACTTAGTGCTGCACCATTATTAGGCTCACTATCTATGTTTGAAGAGGCTGGCATTGGTAAAATTAGAAAGAAATCACTTCTGTTAACTGAATACTTAATGAACTTAATAGACACGGAACTGATTGATCACGGTTTTACGATTGCTAATCCACGTGATCAAGCAATTAGGGGCGGCCATGTATATTTGGAGCATCCAGAAGCTGCACGCATTTGTAAAGCCTTAAAGGCAAATCGAGTCATCCCAGATTTCAGAAATCCAAACGGCATTCGCCTAGCACCGGTAGCACTTTATAATACGTTCGAGGAAGTATGGAAAATGGTAAACATTTTAAAATCAATTATGGATAATCAGAGCTATAAGCACTTTGAAAACAAACGAGGAGTGATTGCATAGTGGGAGAATGGATTGATATTTCACAGCCTTTAACTGATAAAATTGCTCACTGGCCAGGGGATAAGCCCTTTTCCTATTCCCTTACAGCATCAAAACAAGAAACAAAATCTGTAAATATCGGCCAAATAACAACTAGTCTTCACACTGGAACACATATTGATGCACCATTCCATTTTGATTCAAATGGAAAAACAATTGAGCAACTAGACATCAATCTTTATATTGGAAAATCAGTAGTTATTGACGTTAGTCAAGCTAATACCATAACAGCGGAGGTGTTGTCCCAGTATCATTGGCCATCAGAGATTAACCGCGTCTTATTACGCACTTCGCTGCCAAACAATCCCGAGCGCTTTCCAGATGTGTTACCAAACCTTGATCCTAATATTGCACCGTACTTACAAAGATTAGGTGTTTTCCTACTGGGAGTTGACATACCTTCCGTAGATGCTCCAGATAGTAAAGATCTTGTAACACACCATGCTTTACAGGATCATGGTATCCATATACTTGAAAATATTATGTTAGATCAAATTAAACCGGGAGAATATGAGCTTATTGCGCTTCCATTACATATTCATGGTGCAGATGGAAGTCCAGTCCGAGCTGCCCTATGTCCCATCAATAAGGAGGATGCACAGCATGACAAATAAACATATAAACGATACATTTCGTTCTGAAAAAGGTATTCATACCAACTTTAAAGAAAAAATGACCTATGGGGACTACCTGCAGTTAGATACATTACTATCCAGTCAAAAACGACTTTCTGATCATCATGATGAAATGTTATTTATTATCATTCACCATGTTAGTGAACTTTGGCTAAAGTTAATTATTCATGAAACACAGGCTGCAATCCGTGCGATACAACAAGGAGAGCTTCAAGCTTCCTTTAAAATGCTAGCTCGTGTCTCCAAAATCCAATCGCAGATTATCCAAGCATGGGATGTGCTTTCTACACTGACCCCTGCAGAATATATGGAGTTTAGAGATAAGCTCGGTAATGCCTCTGGATTCCAATCCTATCAATACCGTCTTGTTGAATTTGTACTAGGGTATAAAACACCCTTTATCCTTAAAATCTATGAAAAGGACCCAGAAGTACATCAATTACTACAGGATGCTTATCATGCTCCAGGACTCTATGACGTGGCAATTCAAGCATTGGAAAAAAATGGGTTTTCTATAAATCCAGACATTCTCCAGCGAGACTTTTCGAAAACATATGAGAAGGATGACTCTGTGGAACAGGCTTGGATGACTGTATATAAAAATGTCGATTCCCATTGGGATTTGTATCAACTTGCAGAAAAGCTTGTTG
This sequence comes from Virgibacillus sp. M23, assembly GCF_034190895.1. NCBI lineage: Bacteria > Bacillati > Bacillota > Bacilli > Caryophanales > Bacillaceae > Virgibacillus > Virgibacillus sp. M23. Next base: position 18,569 of record NZ_JAWDHA010000020.1, read on the forward strand.
ATATCGAGGATTGGTTTCAACAATGGCGCTTTAGACACATGAAAACAGTAGAAAGAATAATTGGACATAAAATAGGTACAGGTGGATCTTCTGGAGTTGGCTATCTAAAAAACGTACTAAATCACTATTTCTTTCCTGAGCTTTGGGAAATCCGAACAAAGCTCTAAATTGGAAGACTATCTTCTTCACCTTGTAAAAAAATTTTGCTTGACATTTGCGGATAATGTAAATAAAGTGAAACATAATTCTAAAGGGGATGTTTAAGAAAGGGCTTTGCGATATAGCAACTGCTAGATTTGAGACTCAAGTAGGAGGAACTTTCGTGTAAATCACCGGAGTGAGAGTATGTACTCACAAAAAGACGAAACGTTGTTCACGAAAAGAGGGCTTTACAGGTGTCTGGAAACAAAGCTATCCTTTGAGACAGCCCCTATTTATGACTGAACTATTCAGTAAGTCTTCTACATTACATCTGAGCTAACGAATAAAAGAAGAGAGGAAGACAAATTTTATGGAAAAGAAAAAAGATCAATGGTCAACAAAGCTAGGATTTATCCTATCTTCAGCAGGAGCTGCAATTGGCCTAGGAGCAATTTGGAAATTCCCGTATATGACAGGAATGAATGGTGGCGGAGCATTTTTCCTGTTGTTCATCGCATTTACAATCATCATTGGTCTTCCTATTTTAATTGCTGAATTTATTATTGGAAGAGGTACTCAGAAAGAGGCAGTATCTGCCTACCAAAAGCTTGCACCAAAATCTGGCTGGTCATTTATTGGACATTGGGGAGTTATAGGAGCATTCTTACTTCTGTCCTTTTATAGTGTCGTTGGTGGGTGGGTATTAATCTATAGTGCAATCTCTATACCCGGCATGATTATAAGTGATTCGGCTAATTATGGGGAATTATTCGCAACGATAACCGGTAATCCACTCATTACGATCATCGGCCATTTATTATTTATTTTAATTAATATCATCGTTATTTCGTTTGGAATTAAGGACGGAATTGAAAAAACAAGTAAAATCTTAATGCCATTATTATTTATTTTCTTCATTGTACTCGTTATTCGATCCGTAACTTTTGAAGGAGCAATAGAAGGATTACGTTTTTTCCTTCAACCAGACTTTTCTAAGCTTAATGCAGAAAATGTTTTATATGCACTTGGCCAATCCTTCTTTTCACTCGCCGTAGGGATCTCCGTTATGGTCACATATAGTTCTTATCTAAATAAAGATGTTAGCTTGCCAATGTCAGCAGGCTCTGTTTCTATTATGAATATTTTTGTATCCTTACTAGCTGGTCTTGCTATTTTCCCAGTGGTATTCGCATTTGGCTTGGAACCTGCTGAAGGTCCAGGGTTACTTTTTATTGTGCTTCCAGAGGCATTTGCTCAAATGCCATTTGGAGAGTTGTTTTTAAGTTTATTCTTACTATTATTTTTATTTGCAGTCTTAACATCTTCCTTTAGCATGCTGGAAATCATAACATCTGCATTCAGTGAGAAAAAACAACGTTCTCGTAAAAAAACAGCCATCGTTTCCGGTATACTTGTATTTATTGCAGGCATACCAGCTGCATTATCCTCTAGTAGCCTTGCTGATTTTAAGATTTTCGGTCTAACTATTTTTGACGCCTCCGATTTTCTAGTGAGTAATATCATGCTGCCTGGTGGCTGTTTATTTATTGCTCTGTTTATCGGATTTAGAATGGATAAAAGCCTTATAAAACAGGAATTTACTTCAGCAAATAATCTATCAGATGGGATATACCATGTATGGTTCCAATTAATGCGCTGGCTTGTCCCAGTGACAATCATTATTGTTTTTTTAGGTTCAATTGGGGTTATTTAGGGTAAAGTACTAGTAATGCAAATGAATGTGAACGTTAAAAAGTGAGGTGATCAAGTTGGCCAAAAAAATCCTTATTGTTGGCGGCGTTGGTGGTGGGGCAACCGTAGCAGCGCAAATCCGTAGAGCAAACAAAGAAGATGAGATTATTTTATTGGAGAAGGGTGGCCATGTATCCTTTTCCAATTGCGGAATGCCCTATTACATCGGAGGTACTATAGAAAATAGGGATGCTATTCTATATTCCAAAGAAAAATTTAGTGAGAAATTTCAGGTAGAGGTCCGTACGTTTACAGAGGTAACAGCCATTGACCGTTCCAATAAAGAAATTACCTATTGCTCAAAGACAGGCAATCATCAAGAAACCTATAACACGTTAATTTTGTCACCTGGAGCATCTGCAGTGATGCCTTCTATTAAGGGAATGAATAGGGAACGGACATTTAGCTTGCATACGATACCTGATATGGATGCAATTCATGCTTATATCGAAACAAATCAGCCTAAGTCCGCAGCTGTTATTGGTGGTGGCTTTGTAGGTTTAGAAATGATTGAAAATTTACATGCCAAAGGAATAACCTGCAAACTTATTGATCGCTCTGAACAAGTAATGAATGTTATTGATGCAGATATGGCTAGGATTGTGCAAGAATACCTAACGAAAAAGAATATAGAAGTACGATTAAATGATGGCCTTCATCATTTCTCAAATGATGGAAAGCTATTACATGTAAACAGTGGAGGAACTATTCAAGCGGATCTCACCATCATGGCTGTTGGAATTCGTCCAAATACCAAGCTTGCAGTAGATGCATCCCTTGAAATTGGCAAAACAGGCGCAATCTTAGTCAACACTTTTATGCAAACTAGTGATCCAAGTATTTATGCATTAGGAGATGTAGTAGAAACAAAGGATCCAATTACTGGTCATGGGAGAAATATTGCCTTAGCAGGACCTGCCCATCGTCAAGCTTTTGTCATTGCTAATCATCTAAATGGAAAACCTATTACGTATAATGGAACATATGGCACCAATATTTTAAAATTATTCGATTTAACAATTGGATCAACTGGTCATAATAGTGACAGCTTAGAAGCCTATGGAAAATCATACGATGTAGCTACACTTCAATCGTTATCAAATGCAAGCTATTACCCTGGAGCAGATAAGCTTTGGATAAAGGTTTTATTTGATAAACAGCATGGAACCATTCTAGGTGGGCAGGTCGTTGGTCATGCAGGTGTAGATAAGCGTCTAGCAGTTCTTGCCACTGCAATCAAAGGAAAGCTAACCGTCTTTGATCTATCTGATTTAGAGCTTGGTTATGCACCACCTTATTCTAGTCCAAAGGATCCAATAAATATTCTTGGATATAAAGCCAGTTCTAAACTTGAACAATAATTATATCCAAAAATAAGAAAAACTGAGCAAAATTCGCTCAGTCCTTATCACTACATGCTCAGATTCACGCTTTCTCTAATAGCTATTATGGAATAATAGCTACTACTTGACCACCACTCCGGCTGCCCACTTCCCTTTCCGTGGCGTTTGTCCTTCAGCTAACTTTTTTAGCAAAACCCGCTCAAAAAAGTGGATCTTCAGGTCAAACATTTCCCACAGGAGTTGAAGTGGCCGGCCTTCGCTATTATCAGGCTCTACAACGCTAGCATGAAGTAACACAGCTGCTTTTATACTCACGGATAGCGATTTTCATTATACCCATTGTAAAAAAAGTCAACCTATTACTTATGACAAGAATTGTTGCACCTTCGCATAGCGGAGACTAATTACGTAGACTCCTGCGGGATTAGCACGAGCCGAAAATCCACTTTGCAACGTGTTCTTCTTTGCAAAGTTAGTTAAGGCCGTGCCCGCGGAAAGCGAAGTAATTAGTCGGAGCATTGCCAATATACATCAAACATTTCAAAATAACTACTGGGCTTAACGCAGTCATTGCACTGATTTTATACTTTCTTAACTTAGAAACAAAAACTGTCCATGAGATAAAATCGCCATGGACAGTTTTTTGATATTACTTATTCACAAATTGTTTGCTTAACTGATCTACTGCAAGTATAGCTGAAGCAACATCACCAGCCTGAATACTTGGTGATAAGTTTTTCATCGTCTCTCCTTCTTGCGTAGCTGCCTCGCCTACTTTTAGCAGCTCCTCATAAGAAACATCGTCTAAATGCATGTCTCGTAATGTAGTTGGAAGACCAAGTTCGCGATAAAATTGAATATATTTTATCATTTCATCCTCGCTATGGAGCTCTAATAACAACTGCACCAATGTACCATATGCAACCTTTTCGCCATGAGTAAGGTGGTGAATATCACCTTCGAGTACGGTGAATCCATTATGAATGGCATGTGCTCCTGCTAAGCCACCACTTTCAAAACCTAATCCTGATAATAATGTATTAGCTTCCACTACAGCTTCTACATGATTCGTAACCAATCCTTTTTTTACTGCTTGATATGCAGCTATTCCATATGCAAATAATGTTTTTTCACACTCTTTAGCAATTGCCTTAGCTGCAATACTTGTTTTTCCGCCTGCCATCGTATCACCATTGCGCTTCAGTGTAGCTCGAGCCTCTACCCATGTAGCCATCGCATCAGCAATACCAGACGCAAATAATCTAGCTGGAGCTTTGGCGACAACTGCAGTATCAACAAGTACTAAGTCAGGGTTTTTATGATAAAACTTATAACTTTCAAACACTCCTTCATCACTATATATCACAGATAATGCGCTCGTAGGTGCATCTGTTGAAGCAGTAGTTGGAACGATAGCAACACGAGCATGCAATTCATTTGCTATCGCTTTAGCTGTATCCAATGTCTTCCCTCCGCCTACACCAACTACTACATCTACCTGATGATCCTTCCCTTCATTTACCACTCTTTTTATTTCACTTAATGAGGCCTCTCCATTAAACGGAACATAATGATAGTCCAAATTTTCTTCCCTCATGCTTGCTTCAATTGTCTCTTTAGTTATGTCCCAAACCACATCATCAGAAAGAATAAGTGGCTTTTCTGCGATTGATTTCACATGTTTTCCAATAAGATGTAAGGCATCTTTTCCTTGAATATATTTACCAGGTGATACAAAAACAATATTTGACATTTTCTTCACCCTTTCTAATTTTTACATCTATAGTATACCAATTCTACGAATTTTCATCCATATTTTGTGAAGTGTTTCACATTATATTCATAATCAAAGATTTTCATTTACGCGCATTCAATTTTATGACACCTCCTTGAGACATACGAACCCTTTGTATTATGTCTGCTTATAACCATAAGAAAAACTGAGCAAAATTCGCTCATTCCTTATCACTAAATGCTCAGATTTACGCTTTCTCTAGTAGCTATTATGGAATAATAGCTACTGCTTGACCACCACTCCGGCTTGCCCACTTCCCTTTCCGTGGGGTTTGTCCTTCAGCTAACTTTTTTAGCAAAACCCGCTCAAAAAAGTGGATCTTCAGGTCAAACATTTCCCACAGGAGTTGAAGTGGCCGGCCTTCGCTATTATCAGGCTCTACAACGCTAGCATGAAGTAACACAGCTGCTATTATACTCACGAATAGCGATTTTCACTTTACCCATTGTAAAAAAAGTCAACCTATTACTTATGACAAGAATTGTTGCACCTTCGCATAGCGGAGACTAATTACGTAGACTCCTGCGGGATTAGCACGAGCCGAAAATCCACTTTGCAACGTGTTCTTCTTTGCAAAGTTAGTTAAGGCCGTGCCCGCGGAAAGCGAAGTAATTAGTCGGAGCATTGCCAATATACATCAAACATTTCAAAATAACTACTTGGCTTAACGCAATCATTGCACTGATTTTATACTTTCTTAACTTATAAAAAAATCCCTAATCGCCAATTTTTGATGATTAGGGACTGATGATTAATTATAAATCTTCCTCAAAACGATAAACTAACTTGTAATTTTCCTCATTAAGTAGATCCGCCACATGTACACGTACTCCATGCCCGAACACAACCTCATCTTCTGTCATAGCGACAATCATTGCTTTTGTTTCATTAGCAATATCAATATATATATCACCAACGACTGGCTTTAAGCTGCCGTCACTTTCAGCAAGGTAGCTAATCGATTCATCTTGAATTTGCTGTTCTTCTGGCACGAGGCTTTTATCATAATAAGCTATTTCTTGACTTGCATCAGCCTTACCTGGGACCATTACAACATATTCACTATGCTTCACTCCATTATCTCTAGTGGTAACAACATTCCCGTCTTCCACACTATCTACTTTTTCAATAGCATTTAAGGAATAATGGTCAAGGAAATCTGGAGCTGGCTTAATAATTAGAATATAGTCCCCTGGTTCTGGCATCTTATTCTTATCAATCGTATACCTTTTCCCGTAAAAAATAAATGTATCATTATGTTGTGGTCTATAGAGTTCTATTTCGCTTGCTTTCGTTAGAATTTGCTGCATATCCTTTAGGCGATATAAATGAACCGATTTTTTAAACATCGGTTTTACCGAATATACTTTATGCAATTCATTCTTGTAAAAAACGAATTGGCCCTTCCTTACCTGAAAAAGCTTCATTAGATTACCTCCTACCTTCATATTCCATTTGAGTATAATATAACTGGAACTCATAAATAAAGTAAAACTTCATTCAAATAAATAAATCCTTTTATTCTGAATGATCATGCATGTAATCCATGTTTCTTGAGCTGTAATAAACTCCTATTCTGTTGAGCAAGTACTTGTACAGATAATGTCAGTCTAAATTTATTTTCCCTTAAACCTCAACACTTTAAACATTGAATTCCTAAATAATAGTATTTATCGAACATTTTCTTCCATATGAACAAATGGCAAGTCCGTATCAACCATTCCAATTACTCGTTTCATGGCTATATTCTCCCCTTTTAACCATCGTTTAAAGTCAAAGATTTCTGGCTTTCGATCTCCACCTAAAGCAAACCACACCTTTAATTCTTTAGGAAAATAACCAGAGGTATGAATGGTTCCCGACCAGTTTTTATATTTAGTAGAGAATACACCTCTTGTTGAATTATTCATCATTTCAAATGCTTGATAAGCATTATTTAATGACCCCTTTTGCTCATCTATTGCCCGCTTCCTTCGATAGGAATCATCCAAATGGTAACGGTTTTCAGCTGTTAATGTTTCAAAATGATTGGTACATACATGTGACTGACGTACCTTAACAGCTCGCGGTGATGCTTCTACTACAATAGAATCCCCGCTCCTATCTAACAATACATAACTAAATGAGTGCCGATGAGGAATATCTTTCAATAAATGTATTGCCTCTTCTGTATTTCTACAGCTTTCCAAAATTATTCTTCCGATCATATTACAAATAAAGCCATCACCCGGCTTTCGACGATGAATGAAATTATAGCCCAATGCAAGACCATGTTCGTTCATACCATCCATTCTGCCAGTAATGCGCTGTGACGGTCCAATGGTCGCGAAACCTTGATCATTTGGTTGAAAAATGGTATAGCGCCCTTCATATGTTTTCGGATGATAGTCATAATTACGTATCATATAATTGGACCCTGTAAAAATAGAACAACCACTTTTGGTATACGCTAAACGATAGCCACCGAACTCTTGAAGTACATCATTCATATCCCACTTTAACGCATGCATGAGTCCTTGAAGTTCTTCCCATATTCCTGGAGCAAACGTCGTGATAGCCGCCTTTACCTCACTTTCATTAATAGTGAAACGCGGTCTTCTAATTCCCCATTGCTTCTTTCTGTTTTCAAGAATAAATGAATTTCTTAACCATTCACCCTGTCTAATCCCATATTCATAATGACTACCACGAAATTGAATAACATCACTATAAATTTGTTTCATCCGCTCCCCCCTTTGCATTCGTATCCCCCTATTTTAATGAATTTATATTTATTTGAAAATAAATGTGCCTAAACTGAAACTTTTTATTCATTTTCAACGTATACATTCATAAAGGTAATAATCACATCATTACTTGTAGGGTTCACATATTGTTTTTGTGTATATAAAGCTACTATTTTTTCCGGACTCTCAAAGTTCCCTCTTGTAAAGAAGATAGGAGATGAAAGCATGACAGGAATATTAACAACAACGATTCTATCCTTTATCCTGTATTTTGTTATTGCTGGATATTTTGTACTTAAAAACAAGAAATATCGAGTAACAACTTTTAAGGCAGTTGCTATTATATTTGCGACTTTATTTATCATAGGGGCTATAATCGTCTATATTTTTATGCCACCTATTACGATTCCAAATATGACGATTGCCAATATCATCATTGGAGTAGCTGGTATGACTGGTTTGTATATGCTTACGTCAAGCCAACCTTTTAGCAAATCAAGTCAACAGTTTGATGTGATCACAGGGGCCATCATTGTATTTACTGTTATAGCTATTCCTGGATTTTTTGTATTAGGAATATTCACCTTAGATGATACGTATGAATCCATTGCTAAAGAAGAAGTAGCTGAAGCCAAACCTTTAGATAAAGATGCTACACCAATTGTTGTTTCGCCTGAGTTTGCTCGAAATAAAGTACAGAAGGCGATGAGTGTAGTACCAAACACACAATATTATGACTTAGGTAAGTTGCAGGTGCAAAAAATTAAAGATGACATTGTGTTCGTTGCACCGGTAGAGTTCACTGATTTCTGGAGGTACTTTAGAGGCAAAGAGACAGAAGGTTATTTCACTATCTCTGCTACTGATGTTAATGCCCAGCCAAAATTTATTAAAAATAATATGAAGTATACAAATTCGAGCTACTTTCATCATAACATTGATCGTACCATTTATAATGCGCATCCAGATTATATTCGAAGTGGTGAGGCACAAATTGAAGTAGACGAAAATGGAAAGCCTTGGTATGTTCAAACGCTCTTTAAACCAATCGGACTAACGAACAAGCCAGATATGGAAAAATTACATGTTGCCGTAGTCGATCCTGTTACAGGTGATGTTAAACTATATCATGCTGCTGATGCACCTGAATTTATTGATGGATCCATTAGTTCAGAAATGGCCTCAAATGAGAATGAATATTTCGGGAAATATATTCATGGGTGGCTGAACTCCCTTTTTGGCAAAAAGGATGTAAAGATTGCGAATGAATCTGGTACGGAATCAAGCGTTACACCAATTTTTGATGAGAATGGAGAGATGCATTATTTTACTGATATGTCTTCCCCAAAAGAGAATATTGACTCCGCACTTGGTTACACCTTAATTAATGCAAGAACAGGTGAACTAACATATTATAACGGGGAAAAGAATAACGGCATAATGGATAGTAAGGGTGCAAAGGAAATTGTAAATAAAGAGTTCCCTGAAAAGAAATGGACTGGTTCCATGCCAATTCTTTACAACATTGATGGGAATCCAACATGGGTTGTAAATGTCCTTGATCCAAACGGATTATTTAAACATTATGCATATATTAAAGCGTCTGATTCCGATTTTGTTGTTTTTGGTGATACTGCCAGAAGTACACTTGAGGCTTATCGTTTAGCTTTGGCGCAAGATCCTAGTAATGTGGAATCAACTGGAGAAGCAGCATTAGAAAAGAGAAATGGTATTGTTGAACGGGTTGTTGTAACAACGCAAGATAAAAAACAAATTGTTCAATTCTTACTTAAAGATGATGCGACTATTTATACCGTAAATTCTGGAAAAGCACCAAGATCCATTTTCTTGCAAATAGGCGATAAAGTTCAATTAGAAGCAAATATGCGTGACAATCAAACCGGAATAGTAGAAACAATCTCCATTGAGGGACTAACAGAATAAAAGGAAAAACAGGCTAGGAGGATTTACTCCTTAGCCTGTTTTTTTAGGTCCATGATTTTTTAACCACCAGAACAATTTGGTTAGCCAAAAAGCAAGATACGAAATAGCAACATCCAATAAGAATATATAGGTTAACTTCATTCCTCCATGCAAAATTAACATATCCAAAGCAATAAAAATAGAGGCTAATCCATATCCAAATCCAGCAGAAAGCACGATAGCATATAAATAAAAATTTTTCCCTTTATTCGTACAATATTGGTAGAGCAACATAAATCCAATCGGCAGCACAACTGTTGTCACTGTAAGACTTGTTGGAAATAAGTAGGAAATACTATGTGGTGTAATAAGATAATTATACATCGATAATACATTATCAAGATTAGACCACATGACATGTATGGCAAAACCATAAAAACCGATTTCAAATACTCTCCCTCGATCCAAGAAAAAGTATAAAAGAACGAAAGGAATGATTACACTCACAATATTGAACCAAAAATACCATGTATCTGGACCAGAAGTTTGATGCCAATACTCTTCCTGTAGAATGCCAAGTCTTTCTTTTAATTCATAAATTTGATAATATAGTTCATCTACACTCATACGCTTTAACCACCTGAATAAACGATCGTTGAGGTTAGTTTAAGCTTATCTTCGTAATTCTATACAGATAAACAATTAAGCGCTTTTATCCAATACAAAACGCTGTTTTCATGTATGGATTTACAATAAAGAACAAGAGCGCAAGCGCCCGATTAGAAACGATGATTGGCGAGTCAACGGTGATAAAGGAATCACAGTGAGATTGCGAGCCGATGTTGACTTAGATTAGGGCGATTCGTGAAGTCGCATCGTTTCTGGGCGCTAGAGCTGGGCGCAGCTCAACACGCCCCTATTTATCCACATGGGCATATTTTATAATTTTCCTAGACAACAAAAAACACCCCTAGCAATTAGATATTTGGTCTAACTTTAGGGATGCACCTCATTGCAGGTAGGTTCTATTCACCAATTAATAATGATAACTCTTCCCAACGTTCCATCTTTGCCTCTAATTTGGCTTCTATCTCTTGCTGTTCGTTAAATAATACTTGGACTCTTTCTGAATCACTTCCAGCATTTACAATGTTATCCTGGATCTTTTCCAGTTCTTCTTCCAATGCTGTAATAACATCTTCAATTTCATTCCATTCTTTTTGCTCATTATAGGAAAGTTTTTTCCTCTGTTTCTTCGGCTTTACTTTTTCTGTTTTTTCAACAGGCTTTTGGGTCATCGGTATTTCCTTCTGTTTCTCTAGATAGTCCGTGTAGTTTCCATAGTAAGGTATTATACGATTATTTTCCGTAAAAACTAATAAACGGTCAATCACTCGATCTAAAAAGTATCGATCATGTGAAACTGTTATAACGACGCCAGGAAATTGATCGAGATACTCTTCTAATACACTTAATGTTTGCGTATCTAAATCATTGGTAGGCTCATCTAAAAATAAAACATTTGGTTCTTCCATTAATATTTTCAATAAATAGAGACGACGTTTTTCTCCACCTGATAGCTTCCGAATATACGTCCACTGTTGTGTTCGAGAAAATAAAAAATGTTCGAGCATTTGCTCAGCTGTAATAATCGCCCCGTCTTTTGTGTGGATAACTTCAGCTACTTCTTTTATATAATCAATGATTCTCATTTCACCGTTAAGCTCTTCATCACCCTGTGTATAATAGCCGATTTTCACTGTTTCACCAATAATAACTTCTCCATTATCTGGTGTAATACGCTGTGCCATTAAGTCGAGCAACGTCGTTTTCCCAGACCCATTTGGACCTACAATACCTAATCTGTCTCCAGGAACAATTAATTGATTCAATTTGGTTACGATTTGTTTATTGGCAAAGGACTTATCTACTTCCTTCAGCTCTATTACTTTTTTCCCTAATCGGACAGATCCTACGGGTACATCAATGGCTTGCTCATTCGTGTCAAATGTTTTTTCCTTCATCTCATGAACACGATCAATTCTTGCTTTTTGCTTTGTCGAACGAGCTTTAGCTCCACGCTTTAACCACGCTAACTCCCTGCGTAGCGTATTTTTATGCTTCATCTCATTACTTCTCTCCAGCGCTTCACGCTCTGCCTTTTTTTCTAAAAAAATCTCATAATTCCCTTCATACGAATAAAGCTTTCCTTTGTCTAATTCGAAAATTCGATTCGTCACACGATTTAAAAAGTATCGATCGTGTGTAACTACTAATAGGGAGCCACGATATGATTGTAAATACCTCTCAAGCCAATCAATCGTCTCATTATCCAAATGGTTCGTCGGCTCATCTAAAATGAGGAGATCAGCAGGCTGAATTAAGGCTTTGGCAATGGCCACTCGCTTTTTTTGTCCCCCAGATAACGCATTTATTTTTCTATTAAATTCTGTAATGCCTAGCTTCGTTAGGACCGTTTTGGCTGCTGTATTTGCTTCCCACGCATTTGCCTCATCCATCTTCTGCTGCATCACAAGCAAATTTGATTGCTCTTTTTCACTTGTTGGATCACGTTGTAAATCCAGCAATGCTCGCTCATAATCGCGCATCACACGCATAATTAACGAATTACCATAATAAATCTGCTCCATCACTGTCAAATCCCCATCTAAATCTGGATCTTGGGCTAAGTATTCAATTTGATAATCTTTTGCGTGCTGAATCGTACCCTGTTCTGGTGACTCAAGTTTTGCGATTGTTTTAAGGAATGTAGACTTCCCGGTACCATTTACTCCAATTAACCCTATTCGTTCATGCGCAGCAATGATACAGGAAACAGATTGAAATAATATTTTATCACCAAATGATTTCGTTATATTTTCAACGGTTAGCATTCTCGATCATCCTTCAACTCTTTCGATTCTTTAACCATGTTTTAATAATAATAACAATTAACAATAGCATCCAAGAAGTTACAAGGTAGAAAATAACTTTACTTGGCTCAGCCATCTCTGAAAAGAAAAAAGCCATTCCCGTCCATACAACAGCAATGATTACTAATTGTCCTAATAATAGCTTAATAATAATCTCCCCCATATCTGTGAACACAAGATCTTTTATCATTCATATTTTTTATATATAAAGTGAAACTTCCATCCGTAGGGGGTTTTGTTTTTCCCCACGGATGGTTAGTACCACAAGGGTATGACCTAAAGGCCCTTAAACCAATCGGACATTTACTGGCAGTTGTTCACACTTACCCATATTGGGTTCACTTCATTGCTTAAAGTGCGGATCTTACTGCCAGTTATATGCGGGATAAAGTGAAACTTCCATCCGTGGGGGGTTTTGTTTTTCCCCACGGATGGTTAGTACCACAAGGGTATGACCTAAAGGCCCTTAAACCGATCGGACATTTACTGGCAGTTGTTCCACACTTACCCATATTGGGTTCACTTTATTGCTTAAAGTGCGGATCTTACTGCCAGTTATATGCGGGATAAAGTGAAACTTCCATCCGTGGGGGGTTTTGTTTTTCCCCACGGATGGTTAGTACCACAAGGGTATGACCTAAAGGCCCTTAAACCGATCGGACATTTACTGGCAGTTGTTCCACACTTACCCATATTGGGTTCACTTTATTGCTTAAAGCGCGGATCTTACTGCCAGTTATATGCGGGATAAATTAAAAAAATCCTCTACGGACAAGTTTATCCTATCCCTATGGATTTTTCCAACGTTAGAAGGATATTATTTTAGATAAAGTGAAACTTCAATCAGTTGGTGGTTTTGTTTATCCACCACTGATTGTTAGGTGAACCAATCGGACATTTACTGGCAGTTGAACACCTTCTTATCCATATTGCTTTCACTTTATTCCTTGAGGTGGGGGGCTTACTGCCAGTTATGTGGAATAAAGTAAGAAAGAGAAATAGCAAAATAACCAAAGCAACTCCTCTAACTATTTCTGAGAAGTTGCTTACTTGCTTTGATATATCGTTTTATAATGATCGAAGTAAATTTGCCATTTCTATAGCTGATAACGCTGCTTCCGCTCCTTTATTACCTGCTTTTGTACCAGCACGTTCAATTGCCTGCTCAATGGACTCCGTTGTTAAGACACCAAAAATAACTGGCTTCTCGGATTGTAAGGATGCTTGAGATATCCCCTTTGCTGCTTCATTACAAACATAATCAAAATGAGGTGTCGAGCCTCGAATAACTGTTCCTAAAGTAATAATGGCATCATAGTCTGCTTTCAGAGCCATTTTCTTAGCAATTAATGGAAGCTCGTATGCTCCAGGAACCCAAACAATCGTAATATTTTCCTTTGCTACACCATGTCTAATTAAGGCATCCTCAGCCCCCTCGAGAAGTTTACTAGTAATAAAGTCATTAAACCTACTTACAACAATACCGATTCTTAAATCGGTTCCTACAAGATTACCTTCCAATATATGTCCCATTTTGCTTACACTCCTCTTCTATCATTAATCGATAATTGATTAAATCTTCAATAGAAATCATACATAAGTTAAACTTGGCAGCCATTCTTTCTAAATCTGGCACTCTCGCCATCATGCCGTTTTCTTTAATTATTTCACAGATAACTCCTGATGGGGCTGCTCCACAAAGTTTTGCTAAATCCACGGAAGCTTCTGTATGTCCAGGACGTGTTAAAACACCTCCACCCTTAGCAATTAAAGGAAATACGTGACCTGGCTGTTTAAAATCCTCTTTCATTGCAAATTTATTAACTAAGGCACGAATTGTCGTTGAGCGTTCATGTGCGCTTATCCCAGTAGTTGTATCCTTATAATCTACACTGACTGTAAAGGCTGTTGATAGCGGATCGTTATTGTTTGATGTCATTAAAGAAAGTCCAACTCGCTCTGCTACTTCTGACTCAATCGATGTACAAACCAGGCCTTTACCGTGGGTGATCATAAAGTTTATCGTATCAGGAGTGATCAGTTCAGATAGTGCTACTAAATCTCCTTCATTTTCTCTCTGTTCATCATCCACAACGATGATAGGTCTCCCTGTCTTTAATTGATCGATAGCCTCTTCAATTGTGTTCATTTATGGCACCTCCTAAATAATACCTTTTTGTTTAAGAAAATTATGATCAAGCTTCCTTGAATCAGTAGAATGGGAAAGCAATTGCTCTACATGTTTCACGAGCATATCACACTCTATATTCACCAAGCTCCCCTTGCCTTTATCTCCTAAAATAGTCACGGAAGCTGTATGAGGAATTAATGATATCGTAAAGACATTCCCACGAACTTGAAATAGTGTTAAGCTTACACCATCGACTGCAATCGAACCCTTTTTTAGTAAATATCTTTCTAGTTCCTTATCCACTTCAATGTCATAATAAATGGCATTCTCCTTTTGATATTTCTGAATAATCGTTCCAGTACCGTCAACATGGCCAGAAACAAAATGTCCACCAAATCGACTGTTAACTCCCATCGCCCTCTCTAGGTTCACTTCAGACCCTTTCGTCAGTTCCTTTAGAGAGGTAGCTTTCATTGTCTCTGGCATCACCTCCGCAGAGAAGCCAATATCATCAAATGCAGCAACTGTTAGACAAGTCCCATTAACAGCAACACTATCACCAACGTGCATATCCATGATCACTTTTTTGGCAGTAATTGTTAAAAAGATTGCCTGTTTAGATGGTTGCTTTATGGAGCGAATGACACCTTTCTCTTCAATAATTCCAGTAAACATAAATTTCACTCCTTTTTCCTAAAATTGAAGCGTACTAGATCGAACTTATACTGGCTTTATCTTTCCAACCAGTAGAACAAAAGCGCAAGCGCACGATTAGAAACGTAGCGACTAGAGCCAGTCAACGGAGATAAAGGAATCACGGTGTGCTTGCGAACCGATGATGACTTATCGCAGGGCGATTCGTGAAGTCGCATCGTTTCTTGGCGCTGGAGCTGGACGCGGTTCAACACGCCAAAATTTATCCATATGGACAAATTTACTAGACTACGAAAAAAGCCTCTGAATTTCGCTTCAGAGGCTTTGAGGACAGAATTTCGTCACCACATGTATACGTAAATAAGCCATTGAAAATATGAATGGCAAAAAAACGTTGGCAAATAGCATACGTATCCTATTTGCTAACATGCTGCGTCAAAAATTCCTTCTCCCATCCAGACTTTAACTGTCGGCTCTGGAGTCACACCAGATCCACCGTTTGGCATTATGCCGCACGGGTCACGGACTAAGAAGTAAATAACTTCATCACCGCCGATTGGG
The DNA here is from genome assembly GCF_034190895.1 of Virgibacillus sp. M23. Lineage (NCBI taxonomy): Bacteria > Bacillati > Bacillota > Bacilli > Caryophanales > Bacillaceae > Virgibacillus > Virgibacillus sp. M23. The sequence continues at coordinate 34,528 of NZ_JAWDHA010000020.1, forward strand.
AATTTCACCCGACCCCGAAGGAAATAACTACTATATTATATTTTCCTTATTACGGTAGTAACTTTTTATTATTATAGGGGCATTTATTGGTTCCTATAAACCCCCGCCAAGTTCCTACCAAAATCCTTCCACTTTCCTTAAGGATTATTGCTTAAATATTATCAATACTTATATAAAAATGCAAGGAGATATTTTTCTCCCCATCATCTTTATAGCTTCCTAAAGTTGTGTAAGCATTCATTTAACTATAGATATTCGTACTTCTGTAATCAAATCAAGTGAAGCTTCCATCTGTTTTTAAAACATATACGTACAAAGGCTTCATTCGCCACATCCTGTGGCAACGCCTTTGTGACCTACTTCCATTTAGGCCCGAACCAATCGGACATTTACTGGCAGTTGATCCACACTTATCCATATTGGTTTCACTTGATTGCTTGAAGTGGGGACTTACTGCCAATTATATGCGGGATAAAATGAAACTTCCATCCGTGGGGGGTTTTGTTTTTCCCCACGGATGGTTAGTTAAACCAATCGGACATTTACTGGCAGTCGATCCCACACTTATCCATATTGGTTTCACTTGATTGCTTGAAGTGGGGACTTACTGCCAGTTATATGCGGGATAAAAAATAAATATATGGTTATATAATAAATGGGTCACACCATAAAATAGTAATTATTACAGTACCTTCCTTGCTATTGCATTTCACTAGTAATCATCGTAAGATTATCTGCTGAAGAAGCCACTTCGTCCATTGCTTTACCTAATTCATCCAATACGTTCACAAATGAAATAAACTCTTTTTCAATCTTATTATTTTGAATCCTGGTTTTTTTCATCGTATTAACAATCTCTGCAAAATGCGTTTCCGATTCTTTAAACGTATCGTTTCCATTTTCGATTTCTTCGCTAATTTTATATAATGATCCAGTTAATTTTTCTACTTGTTGATCTGTATTCGAGATAAGGGTTGACACATTTGTGACTGATCTTTTTGTTTCATCTGCAAGTTTCCGAACTTCTTCTGCCACGACTGCAAATCCACGACCGTGCTCACCAGCTCGTGCAGCCTCAATTGAAGCATTAAGAGAAAGCAGGCTTGTTTGATCAGCGATCCCCGTTACAATATCAATAATTCCTTGCATTTTTTTTGATATATCTGCTAAAGCCTTCACCTCACTAGCAAGCTTATGTATAGAATAATGAATTGTCGACATGTTTTCCTTCTGTTCGTTTACTTGCTGCTTACCATTTGTCGCTCGCTTCTCTGCTAAATGTGAAAGCTCTGACCCAGCATTCGCAATTAATACAATTTCATCTGATTGTGAACTCAGTTGTTGGAACGCAGCATTTGTTTCTTCCGATATGGCCGCAAGATTCTCCGATGCATGTGCTACATTTTCTCGTATTAATTGCTTTTGTTCCTCTGCTTGTTTTTTTATCCGCTCTGTTTCCGCATCATATGCTTCCAATACCAGCTGTTGCTCTAAATTTACTATTTTTGAAATGGATCGAATTGCTAGGAAACATTCGTCTTTTGAGTTAATGTTCTTCTCTATTATTGTCACCAATGACAAGAACAGGTCTTGAAAGGCACACATGTACCACTTTGTATCAAGTCCGATATGTACATGTATTAAAGCGATTCGTTGTCGTTTGGAGAAATATTCCTCATTGATTACCCCTGTAAACATTTCCGAGATATGTCTTTTTAAAGTTTGCTTTAGTTTTTCTATAGAACTATGTTGATTAATAATTTGTAGTAAAGCAGGTTCATTTTCTAGATTTTGATAAAATCTATCAACCATAAAATCCAGATTTTCTACGACATATTCTTGCGTACAATGAATTATTCGTAAATCGGCCTCCGTAAGTCCAATCATCTGAAATTGTCTCTCTACTTCACTACCAGCTTCTATTTGAAGCTTGGCTTGTCCACCTTCTAATTGACGTGTGGTAGTTTTTTTGGTATTTCTTAACATCAATTGTTTCCCCCTATCTGTATAGGGTTAATATCGGCAAAATAGTTACTTATTTTCAGTCTAGTGAACGATCCCTTCGATCGACTTGTAGTTTTTATGGTTAATTCAGCCCTAATTTACTAGATAGTCTATTTTCACGCGAGTATAAATGTTTATAAAGTGAAAATTCAATGAGTTAGGGGTGTTGTTTTATCCTCCACCGAAAGTTAGTTCCAGAGCAAAAGCGAAAGCGCCTGATTAGAACCGTAGGGACTGGAGCGAGTCAACGGAGATAAAGAAATTACGATGAGCTTGCAAGCCGATGATGACTTAGATTAGGGAGATTCGTGAAGTCACCTCGTTTCTGGGTGCTGGAGCTGGATGTGGCTCAACACGCCCATATTTATCCACATGGGCAAATTTTATACTTCTTATCTTTCAAGGATATGACCTAAGGCCTTTGAACCAATCGGACATTGACTGGCAGTCCATCCCCTACTTAAACATATTGGTTTCCTTTATTGCTTGAATTTATATGCAGGATAAACGAAACACATATGATGCCCTATTTTCATTAATAAAGAAATAATTGCATGAAATCAAATTGCGAAACTAATACCAATGGTTTATTTATCAATAACCGTTTAAAAACCTGGTAAATGTTAGTGACCTAAGATTATTAATGTATTCACGTTTACACGCTGTTCACTACAATGAAGCAGGAGAAAAGAACTACGAAAAATTTTGGAAAAATAGCTACAAAACTATCATTTTTAAAATTAAGACAAATATTGACAAAGTTCTACACTACTCTCCATATATAGTTAGAGACAACTACCAATGGAACTAGGGGGAATTTATACCAAAAAAAAGGAGGAGAAAAAATGCAGCAATTTCCCATGAGGAAATATATTGCCGTTCTGCTAATCTGTATCTTACTTATCACATTAGCTACGCCATATCTATCACATGTTTTTGCCCAACAAGATAAGCGCGAGTCTGCTAGTCAAGTAATACAAAGTAAGCTAGTAAAAACATTTGATAAAACTGATTATGTGCGTTATCTAGTTATTCTTAAGGATCAGGTCAATACTGTACAGCTAGCAGAAAGTGCAAAAAAAGAAGCAATACAAGCAAAACTTTCTACCGCTAAGGCAAAACAACTCAAACAAAGGACCGTTGTGTCTGCATTACAAGAAAATGCCGAAAAAACGCAACAGGATCTAAAGTCCTTACTAAAAAAACAAAAACAATCGGGGAACATCAAGCAATTTCACAGCTATTTCATTGTTAATGCCTTTTCTGTTACTGGAAATGAGAAATCAGTGGAAAGAATCGCTAAATCTAAGCAGGTAAAATCGATCATACTGGATGAACAACAGCAACTTCTTCCTATTGAAGAGGATAATACGTTCGCCGTAAAACAAACAGACAACCAGTCAGAGGATACCGAATGGAATATTGAGCGAGTAGGAGCACCGGAAGTTTGGGAAAGAAATATAACTGGAGAGGGTACCGTCGTTGCAAATATTGATAGTGGAGTAGAAGGTAATCATCCAGCTTTAACCAGACAATACAGAGGTTATCAAGAAGATGATCCCGATCAACCAGTTCATGAATTCAATTGGCATGACGCTGTTTTTGATCGCTCACGTCCAATGGATTCAGATGGCCACGGAACGCATACCATGGGCACGATGGTTGGTCAAGAGGAAGGTGGACAAAATAAAATCGGTGTCGCTCCAGGTGCAAAGTGGATTGCTACCAGAGCATTCTATCAAGGAACAGGCTATGACTCTTATATTTTGGAAGCCGCAGAATGGATACTAGCCCCAACAGATGAGAACGGTGAGCCTCATCCGGAAAAAGCTCCAGATGTGGTAAATAACTCTTGGGGTGGTAGCCCAATAAACAATGACTGGTTTCGACCAATGGTACAGGCATGGCGCAGTGCTGGAATCGTTCCTATATTCTCTGTAGGAAATGCAGGGTTCTTGAATCCATCAGAGCCTGGTACAGCTTCAGCACCAGCGAATTATCCAGAATCCATTGCTGTCGGTGCTACTGATGCAAATGATGATTTAGCATCGTTCTCTCTTCAAGGACCGTCAGAGAGAGGTGAAATAAAACCAGATATCTCTGCTCCCGGAGTTACCATTCGTTCTTCTCTACCTGGTGCATCATGGGATACATTTGACTATGGGGAGTCTAGCGGTACTTCTATGGCCGCCCCACATGTTGCAGCTGCAATATTATTAATGAAGCAAGTCGATGCTTCTTTAACCGTTGATGAGATAGAAAATATCTTAAAGCTAACTGCTACGGAAAAAACGAATGAGGAGTATACAAATGCCCCAAATAATGGTTATGGGTACGGTATTCTAAATGTAGACGATGCAGTAGAAGCTGTTGAACAAGGAATAGGCACAATTACAGGACAGGTTCAGACGTATGGACAAGATGATCAAGCTCCAACAGTAGAATCAGAACTCAGAGAAGCTGTGTTTTTAAATGAAAATGCTTCTTTTTCGGTACATGCGGAAGATAATACAAGTGTTAATGATGTTACACTACATGTACAGTATGACAATAATACAGAACGTAGCTATCCAGCTGCTATAATTGAAGGAAACCATCAAAGTGGTTCGTATACTTCTGTTGTGCCACTAGAAGATATTTCAGGTACGTCACTACATTATTGGTGGAGAGTCGAAGATTTCAGTGGAAATGTAACAGAAAGTGAACCTCAATTGGTTCGTATAGAGGAAGGTATAACGGATGGCTACTCAGAAGACTTTGAATCTTATCCAGACGGCTGGTATTCCTTTGGTACTAATAATTCCTGGGAATGGGGACTACCAAGCTACGGACCAGAAGAAGCGGCCTCTGGTAGAAAATTACTGGGCACAAATCTTCGTGGACAATATGAAATGCATTCAGATATGACGATGGTTATGCCACCAATTCTTCCAGAGAACGGAACACAACTGCGCTTTAAACAATGGTACGAGTTAAGCTATTTCGGCTGGGATACAGGAACAATATATGTTTCTACTGACAAGGAAAATTGGGAAGAATTGTATCATATTACAGAATCGAATGACAACTGGCACGAAACAGGAATTGATTTATCTGACTATGCAGGAGAAAAGATTTATATTGGGTTTAATTTAAAGTCACAGGATAATCAATTTGCTGGATGGTATCTTGACGATGTTCGTCTAACAAACGATCGTGCACAAAAAAACGAGAAGCAAAACATGAAAACATCTGGAACGATGAAAACGACTATGCAGGATATGCAGGAACATTTATCCTATCCAATATCTACTTTACAAGCAACCAATGATTCAGATCTCTTACCCGTAGGTGAAGCTACCATTGGAGTAGAAGAAACTGGATGGGAAACAAAATCCAATCCTAAAAATGGAGAATTTATCATTCATCACCCACCCGGTGATTACACACTATCCGTTAATGCCTATGGATATAGCCCGGTAACAGAGACTGTGACGTTATCTGAGAATGGGGATATTTCTCCGACAATTTCCTTAGAGCCGCTACCTAAGCAGGAAATCTCGGGAACAATTACAGATAAAAACGGTAATAAAATTGAAAATGCAACCATTTTTCTATTGGAAGACGAGCATGCGGAACCTGTTAAATCTAGCGAAAATGGTACCTATACTTTGCAAGCCTATGAGGGTGCTTATACAGTAAAAGTATTTGCAGAAGGATATGATGGTGAAGCTAAGTCTGTACTGGTGAAGGAAAATGAGGCAAACCAGCTAGACTTTGAATTAACAACGTTCTCCAGCAATGAGACGTCAGAAATTTATTATGACAATGGAGACTATGGTAAAAATCTAGCCATGCTCTTAGAAGGCAATGGCTTTGCTGTAAAAATGGCTTTAGATGAAGGAAAGGAATCCGCTATGCTAACAGGTGCAAAGCTCCAATTTTGGGCATCTCACGTCCCTGTACCTGGTGGAGATGATATTTTGATCGCAATTTATGATGCCACGGGTGAAAATGGAGCTCCTGGAAATCGATTAGCGGGACCAATTGAAGCAAAAGCAAAACGAGATTTAAATCAATGGACAGAAGTAGACCTTTCGCAACATGGCATTGTCGTTGAGGATGATTTCTATGTCGTTTACCTTCAAGCAAATGACTATCCGTTTATTCCTGGATTTGTTTCAGATGGTGACATTGAAAATGCTGCGGGAAAAAGCTGGGACTACATTGGCGGAAAATGGTTCAAAGCAAACGATAATATAGGTAACTATATGATACGTGCTGTGGTTGATTATGGAAAAGACACTCCTGATTTTGCAACACCTGTAATCACATCACCGGAAGCGGATTACGATACCAATGAGCAACAGCTCACAATCGAGGGTACCGCCTCTCCAGGAACCATTGCACAGCTTATGAATAACGATGAAGAACGTGAATCAGTGGAGGTTGCTGAAGACGGATCCTTTACAATAGATACAGTGCTTACGGAAGGAGAAAATGAGCTTACTATCGTCTCTTTATACAACGGTCAGCCCGTAGGTGAATCAGAATCGGTTACTGTTACGTTCAGCAAAGAACCTTCCCTAACAATTGATTCTCCTAAGGATGGAGAAAAAACAAATCGAGAAGTTATAACTGTTGAAGGTACAGTATCCGTTGGTAATCTTGATGTTGTCACAGTTAATGGACAACAAGCAACGGTTTCGGACGATGGTAATTACACAAAACGGGTTATGGTAAACAATGGTGAAAATCTAATCGAAGTCATTGCAAAAGATAGAAGCGGAAATCAGGTCAAGAAAACCATTACAGTTGACGTAAACCATACCATTCCATCTATTAATCACCTTAATCCGGAGGATGACGTATTTCTTGAAACAGGAGAATCCGTTCATATCGAGTTTGATAGTGTTCCAGGTCTTAAAGCTTCTTTTCTTATTCATATGCCACTGGTTAATGAACCCTTAGGACTTGCAAATGTAACCGAATTGCCCATGATAGAAACATCAGATGGCCATTATCAAGGCTTTTGGACAGCAATCAATAACCTACGTGCACAAGGAGCTGTTATTGAAGTTAAGGTTGAAGATGAATATGGAAATACTAATCGTCAACAGGCAAACGGAAAACTCTTTATAAATTGAGACTTCTTTCAGTGGGGGTTTTGTTTATCCCCCACTTACCAATAATGGTTTCCCTTTATTGCTTGAAGCGGGTGGAGTACTGCCAGTTATATAGGAGATAAATGACGACGGAATCATCTCCTTTGGAGCAAACGAATGGAAAGGAGATTGATCCAAAGCCATGTATAGTGGAAATGACGGAAAATGCTAATATTCTATGATATTCTATGAGATGAAAAATAGTATAAAGAAGATGTAGTAAAAGGTCTAACTCTTTCCCACGGAATATTGCATATTTCCGTGATTAGAAAAAGGAGCTGTCTTTTTGAAGTGACAGCTCCTTTTTTGTAGTCTAGGAGATATTTTATCTCCTTTAGCTCGCTCCAGTCATTACGTTTCTAATTTGGCGCTAGCACTTTTGTTCTTATGTCTGCATAGCTAAAAATTGTTGATTACTTGATTCGTTTGTAGCATTCGCATTCTCATATGCTTCAAGTAGTAAATCAACGATATGCACAGCTTGCATTTCATCAGATAATCCTTCACGCTCAATCCCAAGCTTCATCTGCAATAAACAACCTGGGTTAGCAGTAACAATCATTTTTGCCTCTGTTTTCTGTACCTGCTCCATTTTGTAATCTAAAATTTGCATAGACATTTCCGATTGTACAATATTGTAGATACCTGCTGAACCGCAGCATCGGCTTGCATCCTTCATTTCTACATACCGAACACCTTCGATAGACTCAAGTAATTGTCTAGGCTCCATAAACGTCTTTTGTCCATTTTTCAGATGGCAAGAGTCTTGATAGGTAATAATTTTTTTCTCAAGCGCAAGCGGTTGTTTATGAAAATCTAATTCAATTAATATACTTGTTATATCTTTAATCTTAGCACAAAAACTTTTCGCACGTTCACTCCATACAGGATCATCCTTTAGGAGATGATCATATTCTACTAAAAAGGCACCACAGCCTCCCGCATTGGTAATAATAAAATCAACACCCGCTACTTCAAATGCCTGAATATTACGTTTTGCCATTTCTTTTGCTTGTTTCAATTCCCCACTATGACCATGTAGAGCACCACAGCATGCTTGCGTATCAGGAACGACAATTTCACAACCTGCATACTGTAACAATTTTACGGTGGCATCATTTGTGCGCATAAACATTGTATCCATTAAACAACCAGAGAAAAAGGCAACTTTCTTCTTTCGTTCCTTTACTAGTGGCTGTAAGTGGCGTGGTCGAGCCTTCATTTCACTTTTTTTCGGAACTTTTGGCAACACCTTTTCCATTGTACGCATACTTTCAGGAAATAGCTTCATTATACCTGTTGCCTGTGCTAGCTTCTGCGCACCCGACCTCTGATAAAAACTCAATAATCCCGTTAGCCCTACCATTCGATTTTGATGTGGAAAAATACCTTTAAAAAAGATACCCTTCATAACTTTTTCAGGTACGGTTTGTTTTTTATTTTGATAAATCGCATCCCTAGCTTGCTCTAACAATCTACCAAAATTCACACCAGAAGGACAAACTGGTTCACATGCCCTACAACCAAGACACATATCAATGGATTGCTTTACTTCTTCACTCGGCTCAATAACACCATCTACAAGCCCCTTCATTAATGCAATCCTACCTCTAGGTGAATGGACCTCATTTCTTCCCGTTTCAATATACGTTGGACAAGTTGGTAAACAGAAACCACACCTGGTACAATTCATTAATTCATCGTAATCCATTTTTTCTTTGAATGCTGACTGAATTTGCTTTTTTTCCTGTTTATCCATCATTGTTCAACCACCACTCTTTTTCTTTCAGTGGTCTCAAACATTTTACCCGGATTCATAATCATATTTGGATCAATCGCTTTTTTAATGCTACGCATCGCTTCCACTCCATGCTCACCAGCCTTCAAATGTAAATATGGAAGCTTCATCATACCTACTCCATGCTCGCCAGTAATTGTCCCACCAAGATCCACTGCTTTTTGAAAGATTTCCGCAAATGCTTTTTCAACTAATTCGATTTCTTCTTCATTTCGAGCATCCGTTAAGCACGTCGGGTGTAAATTCCCATCTCCTGCGTGACCGAATGTACAGATGTTTAATTGATATTTTTCTGCTATTTCACCGATTGCTTTTACCATTTCTGCAATTTCTGAACGCGGGACTGTTGCATCCTCTAATATGGTGGTTGGCTTTAATCGTGACAAAGCTGATAAAGCTGATCTCCTTGCTGCAGTTAATTGATCTGCTTCCTCATTAGTCCTTGCTACCTGAACATCAAACGCTCGATTTTCCTTACATAACGCTTCTATTTTCTCCATGTCGCGAGCAACTACTTCTGCTGCACCATCTTGTTCAATTAACAAAACGGCTTTTGCTTCTGTTGGTAACCCGATTTTTGCAAAATCCTCAACTACCTGAACCGTTGCTTGATCAAGAAATTCCAACGTTGCAGGAATAATTCGGTTAGCAATAATCGCGGAAACCGTTTCTGCAGCAGCTTCTAAATCCTCATAAAGTGCAAGCATTGTCTTTTTTGTCTCGGGTTGTGGTATTAATTTCAGGATCGCTTCCGTAATGACACCAAGCGTTCCTTCAGCACCTATATATAATCTGGTTAAGTCATAGCCAGCAACATCCTTAGCTAGCTTTCCACCTGTTCGAATGATTTCACCGTTAGGGAGCACAACCTCTAGACCAAGAACATAATCTCTCGTTACCCCATATTTGAGTCCACGAAGACCACCGGAATTCTCACTAATATTGCCACCAATCTGAGAAATATGCATCGAACCAGGATCGGGTGGATAAAACAATCCAACTTCTATGGCTGCCTCCAAAATTTCTTTTGTATAAACACCTGGTTGAACGGTCATCGTTAAATTTTCTTGATCAATCTCTAAGATCTGATTCATGTGCTTGAATATCAAAACGATTCCCCCCTCTGTTGGGGTTGTACCTGCACATAAATTCGTTCCTGAACCACGTGGTACAATTGGGATTTTATACTCGTTACAGAGCTTGACAACTGCCGCTACCTCCTGTTTATTACGCGGAGCGACCATAGCATCAGGAAGTGCTTGATATCTTGCAGTAGAATCGTAGGAATAAGCTAATAAGCTAGCATTATTATCTTCCACATTTTCCACTCCAACAATGGAAACCAGTTTTTCTTTTACATTCATATGTAACATATACATTCTCCTAATTAGTCATCATACTTCTATTTTATGAAATAATAAAAGAAAAATATATGTGCGATTGCACAAATATTTTTCTTAGTAAGCGAATTCCTTTATACATATGAACAAAAAGTTTAACACATTTTAGTTATGTCTTCCTTTTTTCATTATAAAATCGATGACTTATATATAAAAGCATTAAATCGTCTACATTTCTCACATTTAATTTTGTTACATCCGCAATTCGATTTAAACGATAGTGCAGTGTGTTTTTATGAATATGTAATTTATCTGCTGTTAATTGCACTGCCATATTATTCTCGAACCAACTTGATAGTGTTTGCATTAATTCTTCCTCTTGAATTAACGCTCCTATTGAACGTAGGACAAACTGATCTTTTGTCTCTGCGGATAATTCATGTGTCAACATCTCAAAACGTAGATCTGCTTCAAAAACAACGGGATGTTTAGAATTAGCATATTCACTAGATTTATTCGCCTGCTGGAACGAGTAAGATAATCTTTTTGAATCGTTTTTATTGCCAACGCCTGCATATAGCTGAATATCCATTTCCTTTTTTATATGAGTAATAAATGAGAGCAGCTTTTCAGTTAGCCTATCCTTTTCTACCGCTTCCAGCAGCATAACAATTTTTTCTTGTCCCCAGCGAATAAATAATGCGTTTATCGTTGAACTCCATAATTTCTTTACCATTTCAAGTTGGTTATACGTCAGATTTATTTTTAGATAATCACACTTAAAAACAACAACCTGATCATAGGAAAACATATCAATATGAAGAAAGTCGCTTCGCTCTAATAATTGTGAAAAATCCCCTGTATGGTTAAGCCAATCAAAAATAAAAAATTCCAAATCACGTGTTTTACTTTCCTGATTAATTCGAGCAACGGAGTCATGAATAAATAATTCAGTAACCTTTTGTACGAGCATTGCATATGGTTCTACAACACTAGGTTCGCCAGTTATTCCTAAAACTCCCATCGGTTTATCTTCAATAATAATAGGTAGTACAACACCAGGGCGGACTCCTCGTAGTCGCTTTACATCGTCATCTGTCATAATCATCTTTTCCTTGTTTTTCATAGCAAGATAGGAGCCCTCATGAAAACTACCAATACGATCCGAGTTTGTACTTGCAACGATTACACCTTGCTCATTTGTCAATATAACCTGTTCATCTATTAAACGATTAATTTCTCGTACGATCGCATTATATATTTGATCTGTATGAAATAGAACATTGTCCAATAGCTTCACCTACTAATTCGCTTAGTTATTTCATCTATTCTATCACTATTATGATCGCATAGAAAAGAAATACTCATTTACGAGGCGGTGACAAAAGTGTTTAAATCAACCAAAAACAGAACAACGATAAATGTTGGTTTTCACCGGTATGGCATGTAAACGGATTGGATTATAGAACACCAAATGTTATTCTAACTTCTGAAATTCCTGAATCATTAACTCATAGCTCATTGCTCCGAAGGCTTTATATTGAATATGCCCTTTGGAATCAATTAAGTACGTAGTCGGTATTGGTTTGATTTGATATCTGTCACTGACTTCTGCTGCTTCATCCAATAAGATTGGAAACGTCAGCTTATATTGCTTTATAAAGTTAGTAACATCACTTTTTTTCCGCTCTGTACTTGTTAAATTAACAGCAAGTAATACGACATCTTTGTCTTGATAGAAGCGTTGCATTGCTGGCATTTCATCACGACATGGTGGACACCATGATGCCCAGAAATTTAACATTACTTTTTTTCCACGAAAATCTGATAAACGATATTTCTTACCATCTAGACCTTTTAACGTAAAATCTGGTGCTAGTTTCCCTACTTGAAGCCCTTCATCGATATCACTTGGACTGTTATCACTACTAACAGACACACTTTCCTGCTTTGTATCGTTGGTAGTAGATGGTTGTTCTACGATAATATACAGCATATAAATAATGGTAATTATAGCTACCAACAATGGTAGGTATAGCGTCACTCGCTTCATAAATGCCCTCCTTGACATACTATTTAGGACTATTATTCCACATACGCTAGGAGAACATACTTTGCTATAATACTTTAAAAAAGGAGTAATTATTCATGAAACTACAAAAAGGGATAAACAACTGTATTACCGATGTACATGATGTTCATGTAGGCCATGTAACACGATATGAAAAATTAAATGAGGAGCAAACCATTTGTACTGGTGTAACCGCTATATTGCCACACAGTGGTAATCTATTTCGAAAAAAAACACATGCTGGCAGCGCTGTATTAAATGGTTTTGGTAAAACAACTGGTCTTGTTCAACTGGAGGAGCTCGGTTTATTAGAATCACCAATTATGCTAACAAATACGTTTAGTGTCGGTTCTGTTTGGCAAGGAACGCTGCAATATATGCTTGAAACAACAAAAGAAATAGGAGATACTACTAGTTCCATTAATCTGGTCGTTGGCGAATGCAATGATAGTTATTTACATACAGCACGATACCCGGCAATTCAACCAGAACATGCCATCCAAGCCATTAGAAATGCAACTATACATCCAGTAAAAGAGGGCGCAGTAGGTGCTGGAAAAGGAATGGTATGTTTCGGCTATAAAGGCGGTATCGGCACTGCATCGCGAATCGTTACCCACCTGAATGAAAAGTATACTGTCGGCTGTCTTGTTGTAAGTAATTTTGGAAAGCGAGAAGATGCTTTATTTGCTGCTTGGGATAAAATATACTTAGACACACCAGATGGATCGATTATGATGGTGATTGCAACGGATGCTCCTATGTATCATAGGCAACTGAAACGGCTAGCCAAACGATGTGCTGCAGGACTAGGAAGAACTGGTAGTCATTTGGATAATGGTAGTGGCGACATTGCAATCGCCTTTTCCACAGCACATACATATGAGCATAAACGAAGTACGATGAACGACGCCATGACGTATCTCCGTGATGATCATCCTATTATGAATCAGTTATTTCAAGCAGTAGTCGAAGTGATTGAGGAAGGTGTTATTCGTTCATTAAAAAAAGCAGATACTACGAAAGGAAGAAAAGGAAGGGTCATTGAAAAGGCACCTTTCTAAGCTAGTACTTGCTAGCGATAGATTTATTTCAGCGCTGGTATGTTAATAGAAATTTAATTACTGATTTAATTAGCTTCACGAATTAACTTGTTAACATGAAAGAGGCTGGGAAAAAACACAACTTCTTTACTCAAAATACGAATAATCATGTTATCAATAGGAGGATCATCGCCGCACCGTGAAAATATATTCGCTTTCCGCAGGCTAGGCCTCAGCTAACTTGGCAAAGAAAAACACGTTACCACGTGGATCTTCGGACTTGTGCTGTTCCCGCCGGAGTCTCGCTTATTTCAGGTGCTAAATGAATGATTCTAATCAAAAAACGAACGATAATTAATTTCACCTAATTATCATTCGTTTTTTATTGTTTTTTCATTCTTTTATCTTAGTCTCTTTCTTTAATTAAAGTAATTCATCAAGCCTTCTACGATACTGTTTGCAACCGTATTTTGATAGTCTTCAGATTGTGCCATAGATAAATCACCTGGATTAGTAATGAACCCTAATTCTACTAATACGCTTGGAAAACGATTTTTACGTAAAACATAGAAGTTACTTTCTTTAATTCCACGACCTTGCAAAGATACATTTTGCTCCAGCGAACCTTGAATATTGCTAGCTAAATCACGGTTTTTTTCACCCGAATGGTAGTATGTTTCAATTCCATTCATTCTCATTAAGGGATGGGCATTGTAATGTAGACTAATAAATGCATGTGTATGATATAAATTACTTAATCTCACTCGCTCGTTCAGAGAAATGTAATAATCACTATTGCGTGTCAGAATAACCGTAGCACCGGCTTGACGCAGCTTTTGCTCCACGTGATCGGCAGTGCGCATAATTATATCTTTTTCGAACACACCGTTTACGCCTAGGGAACCCGGATCTTTCCCTCCATGTCCAGGGTCAATTACAATATTATATCCTTGAAGGGATCCAGTACTAGCAGTATTAGCTTCTCTTTTCTTCTGTTCATCTTTCTTCGTGGATTCCACTTTTTCCGCTTGGGTATTTTCTGTATTTTTTTTGCTAGTTTTCTTAGACACCTGCGTTTGATTTGTTTCGTTGACCTCAAATAAATATTGTGAAGCTACCCATGCTTCTTGTCCATCATAATACGTTTGTACCCAGCCAAAGAATTCCTTGTATACTCTAACTTTATCGCCGTTTTGTAATTGCCCTATTATCGGTGCATCGTGAGAAGGACCAGATCTTACATTTAGATTAGATGTCCCTGCAGCAAATACCTTATCTTTACTCGTTAAAGTTGCTGCATTCTGTGCTTTCGGTAGATTTTTTTGCGTATAGCCTGCCGCTTTCGCTGACGAGCTTGGTTTAAATAAATATTGTGAAGCAACCCATGCCTCTTGACCACCATAATACGTTTGTACCCAACCAAAAGACTCCTTATAAACTTTTACTCTATCACCTTTATCTAGCTTACCTATTATTGGTGCTTGATGATTAGGAGACGACCTTACATTTAAATTAGCTGATCCTACCTCATACATCTCGGCATCTTGGGCGCTAACAGGTAATTCGAATAAATTAATAAAAAGAATGATTACCATACTTATACTCACTGTTATGAGCCGCTTCATTAAATAAAAAGCCTCCTTCATTTTTCCTGTAGTTAGTTTTCATTACTAGATTATAGCAAAGATACAACATCATCCGCCAAAATTTACTAGAAATTAAAAAGAATTTACGTGTGTGCTAAAGGAAGACATTTACTGTTTATAGCTTATTTCTACGTTGTCTTCACTCTCTAACCTCCCTACTTATTTGTAAATAGATTCCTTAGGCTAGCGTCGTATCGTTACTGAAGCAAATGACTTAGTTAAATAAGGACTATTTACCTAATAATCTGAATATACTAAAATTATTATCTTCATATTAATTTATTTTATGTGCTTTGTCTACCAAAATCTACAATTTTAGACAAAATGACTCAGATTAGTTCATAAGTTTCATGTTAAGCATAGAGTGAACTTTCCATCAGTTGGTGAGCGTTTTCTTTATCCCCCACTGATGGTTAGTGGATCAATCCACATATAAAAAACCCGTATCACTTTAAATGTGTAATACGGGTTTTTTTATCGCTTTTTTTCTAATCCTCATCCTTAACATCTATATCTTCAGGAATTGGCTCATTCAAATAATCTAAAATCATTTTACGGTATTTTTCCACCTGCTCTAAATGTGTATGAAATTGCTCTTTATTAATCAGAAACTGTTCACCATCATGAACAGCACGTATTCTACCTTGTAGAACAAGCGCGTTAATCTTTGTTTCCTCCATAGACAAAAACTCCGCCGTTTCCGGTATGGTTAGATACATCATCCTCCATTCCTTTCTTCATCATTTTGGAAACGTAACTCACCTCTAACACGTACTATTAAACCCATCCCCGATTATTATACCAAGATATCACGATATTCTGGAGTTCTTTCCATTTTGTTTTTCGCATAGGAGCAAGCAGGTTTAATCTTTTTTTCTTCTCTCCGTGCAAATTTAACCACTTCATCAACTAATTTCCCTGCAACGCCTTGGCCACGTAATTCTTCCGATACTTTGGTATGAGTAATGATTATATGCCCTTCATCAGAAGTATCAAACGTAATTTCGGCTTCTGGATTTTGTTCATCATCTCCAATATAAAATTTATGATCTCCTTTTTTTACAGCTGCCATTATTCAACCGCTCCTCTAAAATGAATTTGTAAAGATAGTTTTAATAATAACTAAAAAAACTATTCAGTTTGGAGTAATCTTCTTTAAAATATGGGAATAATGACTGCTTTACATGCCTTTTCATAAAATTCAATCGGGCCTGCCCCACCAAGTATTGCATATTCATAACCAATTTCTTTCATATCTCGTAAGCAATGGTGTAATAAACCAAATCCAATTCCGTTTCCTCTTAAGTCTAACTTTACTCCCATTGGACCAAAATAGTTCTTTTTATTTTGAAAGATGTCAAAGGCAGCAAATCCCACATAGTTACGTTGCGAATCAGTAGCAACATAGATCGTATCTTTCCCTTCAACGAAAGCCCTTTCAATTGTTAATGACCATTCCCGCGAAAAGTGATCATAGACAAATGATACAAGCTTATTCCTATCTGTATGATATACACGTCGAATCCCGAATGAAGATGGAATATTTGGAAATGAATAATTACCAAGATGGGTAATCATATCTCTTGCTGTAGCTCCTAAGCTTATCATCATAAACTTATCATCATCCGTCAGTAGCTTGTCCACTTGATCTGTTCTTAACAAAGCTTTGAGTAAATGACCCTCGTTCAAATATATTTGATTGAATTTTTGCATATATCCAATAGCGGAAGCAAAAACAATTGTTACATCTTTTTCAACAGGTATAGAAAAGTATGAACTTGACATTTGCCTATAATCAAAGGTTTGAACGTTTTTATCCACACAACGCAATTCTTCAATACTAATGGAGCTCCAATAGGAAAGCTCAGCCAAAAAACTAGCGTCTTGCTTCAAAAAAGCGATTAATAAATGAAGAATGGACACTGTTTGTTTATCCGTTTTTGCCGCTTCTTCTTCTGCACATTCTATTATCATTTGCATTCTATCTGTCATTCGCATTACCATCCTACCCTCTTCCCTAAATCATATTATTCCTTGTATTATTTTAAGAGACCTAGACGGAAGCCAGTTGAAACAACTTGGGTGCGATTCCTTGCCTTTAGTTTCCCCATAAGACTACTGACATAGTCTCTAACTGTGTGTTCACTAAGATGTAAGTTTTCCCCCATTTGTCTATTGTCATAGCCCTCAGCTAATAGGGTTAAAATGTTTAATTCACGTTTTGTTAGTTGAATGCCGTAAAGTGGATGTACCTGGCCCTCGTGCTTTTGAATAAAATGCCCAATTCGCTTTCCTATTTCTTCAAGTAGCTCAAGCTCATCTTTAGCTACTTCAAATTCTTTTCCCATCTGATCGAGGGTAATCCAGCCTAACATTTCATGCTCGTAGTACACTGGCACAATAATTAAAGATGAAAGCTCAAACAGTTCAATGGTTTCTTTATTAATGGAAAGAGCAGGGTCTTTAATAAACATTGGTTTCTTGGTAATACGTATCTGATCAAATAGTTGATTCGGATAAAGTGGGCCTTTAAATCCTTGAACCTTTGATAATTCTGAACCGACTATCCCCTTAAATTCTTTAGACCAAGGGATATAGGCATATAATACACATCGATTATAGTGTAGTAATTCTTCACATTGCTTCATGATATAAGCGAGATCATCTACACCTACACAATCTAATAAAATCGTATTAAATCTATCTAATGTAAGTAATTTTTTCGTAATTGCTTTCTCCTGTCGATCATACTTTGTAATCAAATTACTTATTTGGGAAATATAATTAGCAATTGACGATTGTTCTTGAATAGTGAGCCCGAGTGACCCTTTTATATACAATGCTCCATCAGCTAATGGAAAGCACGGCAATTGATCGAGAAAACCTGGGCTTAATGATGTTTGAAAAGCGTCTGGTACAAAATGAAGACTACCATCAACTTCAGACCGCTTCCAGCTGCTCACAATCGGTGAAACGGCTTGTTGATTTTGTAGTAAATATAGTTCACCAATAGGATAACTTGCTAAATAAGATGTTATTAATATTTGAAAATCATGTGGGATTAGGCCACGTCTATCACGACTACGGTTGTTTGCAGAGGCATATATTTGAAATAACTTAGAAAAGGTTGATGATAAGAATAATATTCCCGATAATAACTGTTCATCTTTCGTTTCATCGTATAAATTTACAAATGCCTTCTCCAAAATGAAATAAAATGCATGTAGCCGTTTTACAGATAATACAGAAATATGACGTTGTATCCAGATGCTTAATAATTGATGAAACGCCAGTTTTGTTTTTAATTGATCGGAACCTGTAATTGTTTCAAAGAAAGAATTTGCAAGTATTCCTATTACTTCTTGTTCGTAATTGGTAAGTAATGAATCTAATTGAAGATGAATGTTCATATTCCCCTGCAATTGTTGCTTATGTGTCCTGATAAATCGTTTAAAATCCTCATTGGATATTTCTGGAATGAAATGAGCATGCTGTGTCAATTCTATTCTAACCCCCTTTATACCAAAACTTCCTATATTTGAACGGTATTTTATGACTATTTTCCCTCTATTCATAGGATATTCCTTTTTTCATATGCCATATACAATTTATATAACGTACGTATACCATTTTCGATAAATACGCATGAACACCAGTCGATTATCTATACTAAGAAAAGAATTACGAGAAATAGTCACAAAACTTGAATGCCGTAATACATCATCATGGAGTTACGGAATCACCATTATTATAAGAAAAATAATTTAGAAAGTACAAATTTTAAACTAATCATCCTATAGTTTTATTTGTATCCCTTCTTAAGGAGGTGTCTTTAGATAACTAGTAATGTATACATTACTAACAATAATAAAACCCTATTCATATAACTAGAAAGGACGATCGTGATCAAGCTAGAGAATAAAGTAGCCATCATTACAGGAGGAGGAACTGGAATTGGTAAGAAGACAGCCCTATTGTTTGCTAACGAAGGGGCGAAATTAGTCATCACAGATATTAACGAAGAATCTGGTAGAAAAACAGTAGACGAAATAAAAGCGTTAGGTTCGGAAGGGATTTTCATTAAGCATGATGTAAGTAATGAAGAGGATTGGAAGCAAGTAATTAATGAAACTATAAACCATTTCAGCACAATTGATGTGTTATTTAATAATGCTGGCATCTATATTATTAAACCACTTGTAGAAACTGAATTAGAAGAATGGAACCGTCTTATGTCGATTAACGTTACTGGTGTATTCTTGGGTATGAAACATGCTGTTCCAGTAATGGCAAAACAAAAAAGTGGGTCTGTCATTAATGCTTCCTCTGTAGCAGGGCTTAACGGTGCGCCAGGCCATGTTCTATATGGAGCTAGCAAAGGTGCTGTACGTATAATGACGAAGGATATTGCTATGGAGTATGCAAATACTGGAGTGCGCGTAAATTCTATCCATCCCGGTTATATTGAGACAGCAATGGCTAACTATGCAACTGAACAAACTGGTCATTCCAAAGAAGAATTAGACAAAACCTATCCACTTGGAAGAATGGGAAAGCCTGAAGAAGTAGCTAAAATGGTGCTATTTCTTGCTTCAGATGATGCTTCCTTCTCAACAGGAGCTGAGTTTGTAATTGATGGTGGAGCAACAGTAAACTAAAAGGAGTTTTTCAAATGAAATTAGCAGAAAAAATAGCAATTATTACTGGTGGCGCTAGCGGTATTGGAGAAGCAACTGTGCGATTATTTGTACAGGAAGGTGCTAAAGTAGCAATAGCGGACTTTTCAGACCATGGTCAAGAAATCTCGGATGAGCTGAATCAAAAAGGATATGAAACCATCTTTATAAAAACCGATGTTTCCAACGAGGAACATACAAAAAATATGATTAATCAAACGGTACGACATTTTGGCAGAGTGGACATTATGTTTGCAAATGCTGGAATTGCGAATGACGCAAATATCCATGAGCTATCCTACGATAAGTGGAAAAAAACAATTGATATTAATTTATCAGGCGTTTATCTTTCCGATAAATACGCCATTGAGCAAATGCGGCAGCAGGAGGATGGTGGAGTTATTGTAAATAGCGGGTCCATTCACAGCTTCGTAGGGAAGGATAGTGTAACCGCCTATTCCGCAGCAAAAGGTGGTGTAAAACTACTTACCCAAACATTAGGTATTGCTTACGCCAAAGAAGGCATACGTGTTAATGCTATTTGCCCAGGGTACATTGATACTCCATTAATCGCCAAATCTTCGCCAGAAGTAAAGGACCATCTTGTTAGTCTCCATCCAATGGGAAGACTGGGTAAAGCAGAAGAAGTTGCTAAATCCGTGTTGTTTTTAGCAAGTGACGATGCCTCATTTATTGCTGGAACAACTCTATTAGTAGACGGTGGCTATACTGCGCAATAAGCTAAAAATAAACATAAAGCGTAATGTTAACAATGCTTTAGTAGAATATTCATAGAAACGACCTGTCCCAATAACTGCTTTAAAAGCACAACTAGCTATGTCAGACTTCCATATGAGTTTCACACGCCAATTATAGTATGGATTAGTCTAAGGGCCAGTGCCGTTTCTATTTTACATACTAGTTACTACCAGTCCAGCAATGACGAGTCTTTTAGTGGGCAATTTCTAAATCTGTTAACGAAAAATGAAACATACGCTCAAAATTTTCTTCATTATTTACAGATTATCCAGATCCATTGAGCGAATAAGTAATATCTGTCACTTTATGATGATTATCATATGGAACCCAGCCAAATCTTAGATGATGCTCGAAAATAAATCTATTAAATGTATTCGTCGCTTTAGTCGCTTCGAATGTTTTTATTTCCTCAATCATGCTTTTCCAATCATTTGGCAATTTACGTATACCATAAGAAGACGTATCAAGCGATATTTCATCCTTCATCTGTATGGCTGGATGATAATTAGTTCCAGAATAGCCTCGTTTTTTCTTCAGAAAAAAATCCAATGCTGCCACTTGGTCACGAGGATCTAAATTCCATACAAAATAATACGTTTCGGGATTATTCTCCTCTATTTTTAACACACGTGGTCGGAGATTAATCTTAACCCAATTCAATTTCCATTGATTTCTTTTCCATTCCCAGTAACTTCCTGAATACGTTTGATTTTCTGTAATAAATGGGACGAAGAAATGCCGTTCATCAATTTTTATTACATCTTGTTTTACGTTACTCTTAAATATAACCTCCTCTATTTCCAAAGCAATCTGCTCATCACTTAAGAATACACTAGGCTTAAACGGATAAAACCAATATATGAAAAATACTATAACAGCTGCTAATAAGCTAAACATTATTATTTTTTTATACATTATGATGACCCCTTTTCTTTTAGAAAAGGGGCAGATGATCGAAAATATAACTGCTTATCTTCCATCGAAATAAGTATACTTTCAAGATAAATGATAGGTGATTTTCCACTACCCCATTTTGTTTCGATGCCTGTTAATACATACGGAAAACATGCCTCTCTGTGATTTGAACCTAATGTATGTACTGCTTCAAACCATTTCCCGCTATCCACAGGCCTCTCAGCAAATGGATTCAAATTATTATTAAAAATAGTAATACTACACTAATTGGAAACACAGTAATATCAAAAGAACCAACTGTTAATTGTATGGAAATAAGTCCGATAATTAAAAATAAGATTGCTTTCCAGAAGCTCAAGGCTTGAGAATGCTTTTGAAACGTATGAAGTGCTATCACACCAAGTAATCCATATGCTATTATTACCATTATCAATTCAATTATATTATCTATACGAACAACCTTTTCAAAACGAAGCTAATCTAATCGTTATTTAAAGATGCTATTTCACACCACTTTCCAGAATGGTGAATGTTTGACGATCACAATTAATTTCAGCCATCGCCCCATACGGTAGAACGATTTTGGGTTCCGTATGACCAAAATTCAAGTTATAAAGGATAGGTAAATCTTCTAATTGATACTCTTGCATGACTAACTGAATAACTTCTTTATATTCTGCAAAATAAGCTTCATCTTTTGGTTTCCCAAAAACGATTCCGTTAGCAGCCTGCAAAATACCCTGTGCCGCATAGTTGCGTAACCAAGATTTCAAGAGATCTGGGGATGACTTGACCTCAGAAGTTTCGAAGAATATAATACTATCTTCCCAGTCCTTCTTAGCAGGCCAGAGCTCTGTTCCTTTTGCAATCTCCAAAACTTCTATACACCCTCCAATTAATCTACCAGACACCACTTCAGAGCCTTGAAGCAATTCATATCCATTATTATGTTGCATTGTTCTTTGTATCTGATTATTGGATTCAACTGCCCAATCTAAATATTCACTCGTCCATGCTTTAGCTGGCTTAATTTCACCTATAGGCTCTCGTGAAAATAACGTTTGTTTAATAGATTCAACAGTATACGCGTGCATTTCTACATTTTCGGCAAAATCAGTTAAAATCGCTGGACCATAGAATGATGTTATTCCTGCTTTATAACAGAACAAATGTAGGATTGTAACATCTGAATATCCTAGTAAAATCTTTGGATTATTTTTCATTACGTCAAAATCAATAAAGGGAAGCAATCGAATACTATCATCTCCACCAATGTTGGCAATAATTGCTTTAATTGACTTATCCTTAAATGCTGTCATTATATCATTAGCACGGGCTTGGGGATTTTTATATACATAATCTGAACCTTTTAGGCTATTAGGCATAGCCACCACTTCTAAACCAAATACATCTTCCAAACGTTTGACTCCCTGCTCATAACGGCGTCTTAATTCTGGATCACCAGCACCTCCCCAACTCGGACTTATAGTAGCAATACGATCTCCCTTTTTTAACATTTCTGGCTTTTTTAACATAAAACCACCACCCTGACTTTTCTGAGAAAGTTACCTTTCGTATGTATTGCTGCACGAGACTTTTTTATATATCAACATTTAATTGCTTCTGTAAATATTCCTCCACACTAGGTTGACCTGATGGATGATTCAGAACCGTACCCACCCAGCTATCCCTCTCAAAGCTCATTAGCTTAAGATCCCAACAGCACGCAATTAAGCTTGTATTAGTATATTCTTTAAACATATTTGGCTCCTCCTTGGTAGATATGTATACATGATGTTGAAGCTCATTTTCATTTGACCACCAATCGACAAATATAAAATTAGCATCCTTGCCATCGTGAACGCCGACAAAACCAGCTCCATACCGATTTTCAGTAATTGCAGGAACAGGCAAGCTTTGCTGTGCTATTTCTTTAGCCTTGCTAATTAAGTCATGACTTGGGAGATCATTTTTATAGGAAATGCCATACATTTTAATTTTCCAATCGTTGATCTCCCATAATTCTAGAAAACGAATTGGCCTTTTTTGATAACTTTCCGATAGTTCGATCAATAACCTCATTCCTTTCCTTATATAAATAACAGAACGATGCTTCTACACAATCTCTAATCCCTAAAATAATTTTGTGTAAATTAGTATTTTTCTGATTTTATTTCATGTAAGATAGCTTGTTCATCTTCATTATAACATTTTAATAATTTCAATATTAGTCTGTATTTTCTTTTAATCTTCTATATAATTCAATACACAGGAAGGTGAGATAAATGATCGATGATCGAATTTCTACATCTTTCATTTCACATAATCTTCGTAAAATTGGACTTATATCTCTTCGTAACTTTCCGTATATAACTTTTTGTCTATACTTTAGAATAAACACGATATGGTACTTACCATTTCACATTGTGTTGTGATAAATAATGTTACTCAACAAGAGTTGATCTCCTCTCGTTAGCGACCATTTTCTATTATAACCTTTGGAGATTTTTCTTTTACAACCCTACAAAGTTCATTTTTACTCAGGCAGAGCCTTTGGATTTTAAAGAAGTAATAAAAAAAGGCTGGGACAAAACACAACGTCTTTACTCAAAATGAATAATCATATTATCAATAGGAGTATTATCGCCGCACCGTGAAACTATACTCGCTTTCCGTGGGTACGGCCTCAGCTAACTTGGTAAAGAAAAACACGTTACCAAGTGGATCTTTGGACTCGTGCTGTTCCTGCCGGAGTCTCGCCTATTTCAGGTACTAAATTAATTATTCCAATTTAAACTTACCGTTCGTTTTTTATTGTTTCTTCATTCTTTTGTCTTAGCCTCTTTACCCGCGACACCACTTTCGAATCCTTTACTTTAAAAACGCCTTCAGTTAAATATTTTTCATAACCTGCTCATTTGAAGTATATGCGTAAACAGCTTGCCAGTCTTCCTGTCAAAAAACACGGATTAATAACCGTTCTGTTTGAATATATAGTGAAACTTCAATCAGTTGGGGGTTTTGTTTATCCCCCACTTATTGTTCATGCCACAAGGATATGACCTAAAGAGACCTTTGAACAATCGGACATATAACTGGCAGGGGGCTTACTGCCAGTTATATATGGGAGACATTTTCTACGCCTCCTCGTTGCTATGTTCACCCTTAATGTAACCTGATTATTGGTTAGCACTCACGTTGATTTTGACCAGCAACGGATTCTTCCTGCTTTAAAATATCTGAAACTACATCCTGAATCGTAACATTTTCCAATGACTTTTCTAATGCACGCTGCGCGGATGAAAATAATGGCTCAATAGCCGTTTGAATATTTCTTCCAACAAGACAGGAAGGGTTTGGACTTTCATGTCTTCCAAATAAATCTTTTTCTTGGACCACATTAACCGCCTTGTATACATCAAGTAAGGTGATATCAGATAAATCCTTGGCTAGTTCGGCACCAGCCACACCTGGGCGAACGTTTACTAACTGAGCTTTCTTAAGCATACCTATAATTTTTCTTATAACGACGGGATTCGTATTCACACTTTTAGCTATATATTCAGATGTATTAACATCTTCCTGGTTAATTCCAAGTAGAGATAATATATGAATACCAACAGCAAAGCGACTACTAATAGACATAGTGTTTCATTCCTTTAATAGATATTTATTATAATTATATATGATCAAAGTTGTAATAAAAAGAGTTACAATCGTTAAACCTAATAGGAAAAATAATTAAAATAAGCTATTAACGCTTGACAACAATAAACTTGTAACTTATATTATTACATGTAACATAAATAGTTACAAATAATCATTCCTGGAGGTTGTTATAAATGAAGATTGGAATTATTGGTGCTAGCGGTAAATCCGGAAGCCTTATTTTAAAGGAGGCCGTAAAAAGAAACCACGATGTAACAGCAATCGTAAGAGATGCTAAAAAAGTATCGAATGATACAGTGAACGTAATCGAGAAAAATATTTTTGATATAAAAACGGAAGATATAAAGCCTTATGATGTCATAGTTAATGCATTTAATGCACCTCATGGTGAGGAGCACCAGCATATTGATGCTGGTAGAGTATTAATAAACGCACTAAAGCAAGCACCACATACACGATTAATAGTGGTTGGGGGAGCTGGAAGCTTATTTGCTGATGAAAATAAAAGTACGCTCTTATTAGATACCCCTGATTTTCCGAAAGCATACCTTCCTACTGCTTCAAATATGGGAGAAAACCTTAAAGAACTACAAAATACAGCGGGGATTCAATGGACCTATATTAGCCCTGCTGCCATCTTTGATCCAGAAGGTCAACGGACTGGTTCATACCGATTAGGGAAAGACACGCTGATGCTAAATAATAAAGGCGAAAGTTACATTAGCTATGCAGACTATGCCATTAGTGTAGTGGATGAAATCGAAAATCCTCAACATAAAAATGAGCGTTTTACAGTAGTAGGAGAAGCTAAATAAAGATAAACTCAATTACGATCGGAACGTGGAGCTGTTTTGTCCATCAATAAACAAAACAGCTCCATTTATATGTGGGATAAAAAGGGGGAACGTAAACAGTTGAAAAGATCTTATCTAAATCATGTCATCTATATATAAATCTAGAAGATGGTATAGAGGACATAAACTAAAAACTCTGTCCATTCTGATGGAGAACAATACACTTCGCTATCTCCGGTAATATACGTAGCCTCCTTTGAAAAAAGAACACTTTTTTCTGCGTACGATATTATCGCTGCCGAAGGTTACCTTATCCTATCATAAAAAGACATTGTTAAACCCAGATAGTGTCAACGCGAGGGGGCTTACCAGCCACTACAGAGAGCTTAGTTGTACGGACCATCATTTTTATTTTTTAAAAATATACTCTTACATTTAAAATATACTCCTATTATTTCTATATAAGGTATTTTATTGTAATTATGGTACATAATACCCTTTGTTTTCTTAACTATTTTTCATTTGCTGTGGGCCAAAATGCGTGTAAACACTGTCGAATTTCACAACCTTTTGACTTTCTTTGTTGAATCTATTGCATTTTATCACGGAAATAATCATACTTATTTTTGTGTGTTTGAGACTTACGCCCTAACAATTTGTTAATGATGAAAGGAAGATTTAAGAAGATGGAAATTATTGAATCAAAATCTACTAATTTAAGTAAGAGAATTGATAGTAAGAAAAGAGAGATGATTGAGCTTGGTTTAAAGTATGGATTAACAGATAGCAGAACCATCCGTTGCAGCCAACAGCTCGATTCCCTTTTAAATATGCAAACAAGCATGAAAAAATTATATCTTGTCGGGTTAGTTGTAGGAATGAACTGAATGACTTTTCATTCATTCCCTGTAGTATACATAGATCGAATCTTTTCTAAATCATCTAAAATCTGGTTAACATCCTTTTGTTTTAAATAGATTGGCATTTGATCATATAGCGTTAATACTTGACCAGTTTCATTATTGGTTTGATTCAAATAATCATGCAGCTTGTTCAATTGATATTCGGTGAGAACAGATTCCATAGATAACTGTTTAAACTGCTTCCACTCAAATTCATTTGTTTCTAGATCTAAATCACCAGAAATAAGCTGACCAGTAAACTTCAAATTTATCAACTCCACTTAGATATTTCTTTTAGCTTATCCGATTCACATAAATATATGCTCTAGAGCTTGAGTTAAGCATTGCGTCCTATCTTGGTGTGATAAACTAAAGCTTCAATCAGTTGGGGGATTGTTATCCCCCACTTATCAATATTGATTTCACTTAATTGCTTGAAGTAGGGATATTACTGCCAGTTATCTGTGAGATAGAGAGGATGGGACAAAACACTCAAAATACGAATAATCATGTTATTAATAGGAGGGTCATCGCCGCACCGTGAAAATATACGCGCTTTCAGCGGGCACGGTCTCAGCTAACTCGATAAATAAAAACACGTTACCAAGGGAGCTTCGGACTCGTGCTGTTCCTGCCGGAGTCAAATTATTTATTAATAAGAAAAACTGAGCAAAATTCGCTCAGTCCTTATCACTACATGCTCAGATTTACGCTTCCTCTAGTAGCTATTATGGAATCACTCCGGCTGCCCACTTCCCTTTCCGTGGGGTTTGTCCTTCAG